>JAITCT010000240.1 GCA_031282925.1 Dysgonamonadaceae bacterium
AAACAGCAAGACAAAAGGCAAACAGAAAATTGATGACGAAACAGGTATAAAAGAAAAGCTCTGTTTCCTTATTATATATGCCCGTCAATTCGTAAAATATATTTGAAATAATTGCAAAATAAAGGTTAATTCTTTTTTTGAGGTGCTGTTTTATTATTGCCATTAAATCCCGTCATGGATTAAAGCCCGGTAGAAATGATTGATTCCGCGCAGCACCCGCATGACGTTAGTTATGCGGGCCGTGGTTATTGTGCTTGCGGAAATAATGTTGCATCCCTACAAGATGCCGGCTGAACGTTGTTTCTCACGCAGACGGGAATGACGGGCTTCACAGCCGCACTGCGACAATTTGAAATGTACCCTCGGTGCGAGGCTGTGCCTCGCGCCGTCTATCCTGACAGGTTGAACCTGTCGGGATAATTGCGACAAGATAAAACCTTGTCGCAACAGAGGAAAATATCGCCCCCCCCTTGTGCCGCAGGCACAATATATTGGTAGAAAATACAGGTTGCCACATCTCCCGCCGTCCCGTCAGGGGCGGAATGTGGGTATAAAAGAGAAAACCGCACCCTGTTTCCGGCAACACATTCCGTCCCTGACGGGACGGCAGGATGAATTGTGCAGGATATTTTTCTACCGTCATATTGTGCCTGACGGCGCAACGGCCATGTATTAACAGTTTCTTCATGTCTTTGTGCCTTCGTGTTTCCAAAAAATGCTCCGGAACGGTGTTTTTATGCGATGCAGGAGTTTTGTTGCAACAAAGCACATTGATTTTCAGGGAATTGAGAATGGAGAATTACCGCAGCCGTCATTGTAGGGGCGCACCCACGTGTGCGCCCTGACCATCGAGGGGGGCCGCCCTGAATCATCGGGGGGGCACACACAGGTGCGCCCCTACGCCTTGCGCCGTCTATCCTGACAGGTTCAACCTGTCGGGATAATTGCAACAAGATAAAACCTTGTCGCTACAAAGGACATAAAACCTTATTTTCACCTAATTCAAATAACAAAACAACCTCAGTAGAGCAATAATTAATATCCTGTTGACCTCATTGCCTTATTTGTTTATTTTAAATATATTAAATACCCGGTTGAGGGGACGAATACATTCATTTTCTACCGAACTGTACATCCCTGCGAGATGCCGCTTCCATGTTCAAGTGCGGAGGCTTCCCAACAATACAAGCCGGCAGAAGCCTCAAAGTTCATCAACGTACATGCCTGAAAAAAATAGCACCTCAAAAAAAGAATTAACCAAAATAAAAATGTCTTTGTACTTTTGCAGAAATTTTGTACCTTCGTGCGCAATTTCAAAAAAATAAAATCAATTAAAAACTAATCGTGTATTTATATGGCAACATTAGAAAAAATCAGAAACAGGGCAGGTTTGCTTGTAGGCGCTGTGGGGCTTGCTTTGTTAGCGTTTATTATCGGCGACTTTCTTAAATCGGGTTCTACCTTTTTTCATCAAAGCAAGGAAACAATCGTAATCGTTGACGGAGAGTCGGTCGGCTACCGGGAATTTATGCAGAGAGTCGAAGACATGAGTAACACCTATAAAAACAATTTCGGCGGGACGCTTTCGGAAGATCAGCAAGACCGGATTCGCCAGGCGGTATATGACGAGGCGGTTGGGAAAATCTTACTGTACAACGAATCGAAAAAAACAGGCTTAACCGTGGGCGCGGAAGAACTTGCCGATATGATTATGGGAAAAAACATTTCCCCGATGGTGCGGCAATATTTCAAAAACCCCAAAACCGGCGATTTTGACCGCAACGCTTTGATGCAATTCCTGCAAATCATAGAATCGGAAGATATGTGGCTGAATTATTCCGAAGCCGAACAGCAACAGCTTGCCATTCAAAGAATGCAGTGGGATGATATGAAGAAGGCGATTGTTGAACAGAAAACAGTCGGAAAATTAACCGCATTCCTCTCTTCCGCAATGGTTTTCAATGCGATAGATGCAAAGGCCGCCTTTGAAGAAAACAATGTGAATGTGGATTTTAATTTTGTAGCCCAACCTTATACCTCTATACCCGATTCGGAAGTTGATGTGCCTGAGAAGGAAATTAAATCCCTGTACGAAAAGCGGAAAGAAGAATTTAAACAGGAAGAAGCCCGGGTGGTTGATTATGTTTCCGTTGCCATTGCTCCAAGCAGCAAAGACGTCCGGGAAGCGCTCGTCCGCCTGGATACCGTGAGAAGTGAATTTCAAAGAACAGGCGACATAGCGGATATTGTCAACGATAACTCGGACGTTAAATATGCGGATGTTTACCGCTCTTCAACTGATTTGAACGAAAGCGAACGGGTTTTTGCGGGCAAAGCGGAGATAGACGATGTGGAAGGTCCGGTTTCGGAAGGAAACAATCTTTACTATGTGCATAAATTAATCGGCAAAAAAGAGACGTCCGATTCCGTAAAATTGAATCTGCTTGTTTTGCCTAATTTTGCGGATGACGTAAAAGTAAGAGCGTATGCCGACAGTTTGACGCAGGTAGTTACGGGCGGGAAACCTTTTTCGGAAATGGCGTTGGAATTGACCGGAGGGCAGGGCAACGGCGACGCCGGTTGGCAAACCGAAATCTCTTTGTTTCAAAACGGTTTGGATGTCAAGTTTATAGATGCAATCTTTAAATCGGACACCGGAGAAGTGTTTTTTCATAAAGGTACAATCAGGAATTATCTGGTGCAAGTGTCCGAAAAAACAAATCCGGTTACCAAATACAAGATCGGAACCGTCCAGTATCAGATAACGGCAAGCCAGGAAACCATGAACAAAATCTATAATGATTTAAGCGCGTATATTACACACAATAATAAATTGGAATCCTTCAAAAATTCGGGGGAAAGCGCAGGCTACACTATTCAAAAGGAAGTGCCGGTTTACGCCTATCAATCCGGTTTGCCTTCCGTTGAAAGTTCGCGGCCTGTTATTCGCTGGGCTTTCAACAGTAAGAAGGGAAGCATATCGGAAATCATGCAATGCGGCGATTATTATGTAGTTGCCGCGGTAGAAGGAAAACTGGGAAAAGGATACCGTCCGTTGAAAGACGTGGCGGATATTTTGAAAAGGGAATTGCTGAACCAAAAGAAAGGCGAGAAAATCGTCAAAAGCTTGGAAACAAAAAATTTGACTTCTTTGGAAGCCTATGCAAGAGCAATGAATACGGAGCTGCAAGAAGTTAAATTCGTAACGTTCTCTACGCCGAGAATTTCCACCATAGGTGCAGAACCGGCGGTGAATGTAGTGGCGCTTTCAACCGAAAAGGGAAAAATCAGCAAACCTTTTGCAGGAAAAACAGCCGCATACGTTTTGTCGGTAACGGAAAGAAGAACCGGCGAACATCCGTTTGACGAAAAAATACAAATGCGGCAATTGGATGTGCAGAACAGTTACAGAGCGATGCTGTTTATGCGGGATAATGCGTTACTGAAAGAAAATGCAAAAATAGAAGACAACAGAATACGGTTTTTCTAAAATTAATTACGAATTACGGCGGGGTTACCTGTAATTCGTAATTTGTAAAAAAAAACAATGCCGAATATTCCATTGACGGGAAAAACAGAAGAGGAACTCCGCGCTCTGGCAAAAGAATTGGATTTGCCTCCTTTCACAGCCCGGCAGATTGCATCCTGGCTGTATAAGAAAAACGTGTCTTCTATTGACGCGATGACAAATATTTCTCTGTCCGGGAGGGAAAAGCTGAAAAAAAAACACGAAGCAGGCAAATTATCCCCCCGGCGGCGAATGGAATCAACCGACGGAACCTTGAAATATCTTTTTCCCGTTTCGGGAAATAAATTCATAGAAACAGTTTACATTCCGGATAAGGAAAGGGCTACACTCTGCGTTTCCACGCAGGTCGGCTGTAAAATGAACTGCCGGTTCTGCATGACGGGAAAACAAGGTTTTACCGCGGGGCTTTCGTCGGCCGAAATCATGAACCAGATACTTTCCGTCCCGGAAAATGAGACCTTGACTAACATTGTGTTTATGGGCATGGGAGAACCTTTGGATAATGTGGAAGCGCTTTTCAAATCTTTGGAAATTCTGACTTCTGATTACGGTTTCGGCTGGAGTCCCAAACGGATTACGGTTTCCACCGTTGGCCTGATTCCCGGATTGAAACGTTTCCTGGCCGAAAGCCAATGCCATTTGGCGGTTAGTGTTCATTCGCCGTTTCCCGAAGAAAGGCTCTCGCTTGTGCCGGCGGAAAAAGCATATCCCATCGGGAAAGTAGTGGAACTGATTAAACAGTACGACTTTTCCCATCAGCGAAGAGTTTCTTTTGAGTATATCCTTTTCGGCGGCGTCAATGATGATTCGGTTCATGCACGAGCCTTGGCAAATTTATTGCATGGTATTCCCTGCAGGGTGAATCTGATTAAATATCATGCCATTCCCAATGTGGATTTGCCTGCAACGCAAATTGAAAAAATGGCATCTTTCCGGGATTATCTTTCTTCAAGAGGAATTATTTCCACAATTCGGGCATCGCGGGGCGAAGATATACTTGCGGCTTGCGGGATGCTGTCGGCAAAAGAAAATTAAAAACTTGTGAAGCGGGCGACGCTTTCCGAATTAAAACGCGTCATTGACACAGCAAAACTATACTACAAAGGCTATGAAACCTTTCAACGTTTTCAACGAAGTATTGACGAAATTCTAAATCATTGATTATGGCAACAAAATACATGAAAATATGAAAACAAAACACTTTTCCGGCGCAAAGCGCCACAGTTTTTTGAATATCGCCGCAGCTGCCTTGTGTATGCTGGTTTTATTTGCTTGCAAAGAAAAACATCCGGCTGTGATTGAAACGCTCATCTTCGACGTGTGGGCTACTTCGACTCTCGAAATTGAAAAGCTTGAGATGTCCGACTCTGCAACGATTTTCCATATCAAGGCATTTTTCCATCCGAACAACTGGATAAAGATTTCACCGGAAACCTTTATCAGGGAAAGCGGAACGGATGAAAAATTAACCATTGTCAACGCCGAAGGTATCGAATTGGACAAAGAATTCTTTATGCCGGAATCG
>JAITCT010000324.1 GCA_031282925.1 Dysgonamonadaceae bacterium
ATATGAAACGCATATATAACATCATTATATTTGCAGCGTTCGTGGGTGCATTGTACGCCCACGACGGACTGCACGAAATTACCCTGCCGGGGGGATTTACAACAAATACCGGCACATTCGGGGTAACGGCTCTCTATACAGCGAGCAAAGCGGAACGCAACGCCGGCCAACCGGCAGACGACCATGAACCCGTAACCTATCAGGGGTGGTTCAAAGACCGCCACTGCGCTTGGGGATTGCCTTCCACCCAAGCGCTCACAAGCAGTTGCTCGGTCGCCTGCGGAACGGGAGGCCCCACCGGTCAATCCATGCTGGGCGGTTGCCAGGCTTACGGACACGGTATCTGGGTGAATCCGACAACGGAAGGCGGCAGCGACGGCAAGTTTCTTAATTTCGACGCCGAAAGCGCCGAACTGCTGAAAGCTTTCCTTTTCCAACTGCACGACGTTACTGCCGATGCCAACGGCAAACTGAGCCTGGAAGTAACCGGCTATCACGTTCAAATCCCGGTCGGCGCCGGCGGCGAACAGGTAGAATCGGCCATCGGATGGAAGAATAACATTTCGCCGGTAATTGAAGGCGACACCGCTTTTTGGATTGAAGGTTTCCATGCTACATCGGTCAAGGGCGTTATACTTGGAGAAACCAGTTATGCCGGATTTACCGAAAACGACTACCGCCTCACGCTTGACGACCTTGCGCCGAAAAACGTATCGGCCATTAACTCGGCTACCGCTTTCAAGGTAAAGTTTGATGCTCCTGTTTCCGCTGCCTCCAAATCGCCGAAATTCGGCGTGATAGGCTATCGCGTAGATGTCTATGACGGCGAAACGCTACTGAAAAGCTATACGGTAGAAAACGACCCGTCACGACCTCTTAACGAGATTGCTTCGGGAATCGACGCGGGCGACGGCTACACCTTCCATTTCTATTCGGAAAGCGGAAAGCTGAACATCGGCTATTCCGAAGTATATATCGCGCTGACTGACCACGACGGACATCCCGTAAGTACGGACAATTTCACAGTCGGCAATTTCTATCCCCTGATGGACATGGGTATGCACAAACACTCCACGCCTGTCGGCAAGGTTGAAAAAGTAACGGTAGACGGTAAACCGTATTACAAAACCTGGTTCGGGTTCCTGATGTACACCGGACAGATGGGCGGCACCTGGGCGCTGGATTTCGATTACACCATCGGCGAAACCCACGGCAAGGTAACAGGCGCCGTGCCGCAGGTAGACAACTATCCTTCTACGGGCGGGCCTTACCAGTGGCTGGAAAGCGGCGTTTATTACGAAGACAAAAGGCATATCGTAACCCTTGTTTCGCCCCAGTCGCTCACGGAAGGTACGCAGACCGTTTACGCTCATATCAATGTAGTCGAAAACGTTTTGCAACCCTACCTGCCGCTCGAAGACGGCTGCGGATTCCTGATTAAAGCCACGCCGTTCATGCGGTCAATGGGACACGGTTCGTCAAGCATTGACGCGCCGCTGGAATGGGACGAAGCGGCAGGCATTTACAAAGGCGCGCTTGATTTCGGTATGAAAGGCGACTGGCGCATCAACCTGAAAATATACGACGTGGCAGCCGATACGCTTATCACCGGAACGGATTTAGACCCGCAAGGCGATGGCAGTGCGGCATGGTGGGACGTATATATTACCAAAGATGCGACCGGTATCGAAAACGTTAACACTGCCGGAACAGCCGTTTATCCAAGCGTTTCCGGCGGTGCGTTTACGGTCATAACGCCTTCGGCGGCAACTGTCCGCCTGATAGACATCAGCGGCAGGACGCGGGCGAAATATGCCGCCGAAGGCAAAACGCTTATTCGTACCGATGCGCCTTCGGGACTGTATCTCGTAGCGATTGAGAGTGAAGCGGGAACATCTATCCATAAAATAATTATTCGGAGATGAAACGCTTCTTTAAGAGAGGGATTAATCCCTCTGCTAAAAAAACAGCAAGGGGATTAATCCCCTTGCTAATAGCCGTCCTGTTTGTATCATGCGACAAAGACGACAATACGGAACCGGTTATAACCGACCCGGCTGCCGGACTGAAAAAGATTCAAGAGTTTGCCGGCGGCAACTATACCGTTACGGCCTGGAACGAAACCGGCGAATGGCGTTTGGGCTATACCAAAGTCTATTTTACGGTGCAGGACAAAAACGGCGCGTTCGTTGAAAACGCCGGATTGAGCGCCTTCCCAGAAATGGATATGGGCATGATGAAACACAGTACGCCCCGTGCGGAAATCACCAAAGCGGCAGGCAAAGCGCTTTATGAAACTTACTACGCTTTCCTGATGTACAGCGGGCAAGGCAACGGCAAATGGTATTACGACCTGAAGCTGACCGTCAATAATATAACGGACAGTATCAACGGTGTAGAAATTGACGTAAAGAACGTTTTCCGTCCCGACGGCCAAACGGAACGCAAAGTCATTCTGTCGCTCGTAGCGGTGGACGGCAGCGGCAAACGCTATGTCGTTACCCTCGTCGAACCGCTGAAACCGAAAGTGGGCGTTAACGACATTACGGCTTATATTCACGAGCGTGTTGACGCCAATACCTACAATCCCGTCGAAAACTTCACGCTGAAGCTCGACCCGCGTATGCCCTCAATGGAAAACCATTCGTCGCCCAACAACGTGGATTTGACGTGGAACGCAACGGAAAGGATTTACAAAGGCAAGGTCAATTTCAGCATGACCGGCTACTGGACGCTGAACCTGATTTTGCAGGATGATAAAGGCGGAACGCTGTACGGCAATGCTGTTAGCGGCGACATTGAAGCAAGCAGTTTGTATTTTGAAGTGGAGTTTTAGTGCTGGCGCTTTATTTTACGACAGAAAACACTAATTTTGTGAAATAATTCAAGAACATATATAGTTATGAATACAACACTTGTAGAGATAAAGAATGATATTGCATACAGTTTTTTGCAAAACCTGGAACAAATGAATGTGCTTCGCATTATTCGAACGGAAAATGTTACAGAGCCTCCAAAGCAAAAACTGTCGGAACGATTCGCAGGCTGTCTTTCCGGCGAACGTATTGATGAATTACAGCAGGAACTTGCTCAAATGCGTAACGAATGGGACAGAGATATTTATTAGATACAAATGCAGTGCTTGATTTTATGGGTAATAAATTACCCTCCAAAGCCCATAATCTGTTGTCGGATATTATAGATACGGAAATAAATCTTTCGGTTATCACTAAAATGGAATTACTTGGATTCTCAAAGGTAGAACAGGAACTTGCGAGTTTTGTTGACTGCGCCGATGTTCTGATGATTGATGAAAATGTAACGGACAAAACCATTGAGATACGGAAGAGATACAGGATCAAATTACCCGATGCGGTTATTGCGGCTACTGCACTTGTCCATAATATGACATTACTAACAAGGAATATCAGGGATTTCAAATCCATCAAAGGTTTAACGGTTTTGAATCTGTGGGAAGAAATGCCTTAACCTGCTTTGCATAATGAAAAAAGTAAATCCGATTATATTCCTGCTGACTGTTTGCCTGCCGGTTTACGCGCAACAATTGCAGGACACCCTGCAATTGCAGGAGATAGTCATCTCGGCAAAAACCGGCGTCAACCGCGACAGGCAGGCAAAACCTTCCGCATCGGTCGAAGAATACATGGAGAAATCCGAAAAAGTCGGCATGATTAAGCGCGGCGCTTACGCATGGGAGCCGAGCATCAACAGCATGACCACCGAGCGGATTTCCGTAACCATCGAAGGCATGAAAATCTTCCATGCCTGCACCGACCGCATGGACCCCGTAACGTCCTACGTCGAGACCGTCAACCTGAGCAAAGTGTCGCTCGGCAGCGGTTTTGAAGCCAACCCGAATGCTACAAACAACATCGGCGGAAGCCTTGACCTGCACTTGAACAGGGCGGGATTTTGCGCCGACGGCTTGAACTTCAACGCTCATTCCGGCTTTGAAAGCAACGGCGGCCAACAGATTTACGG
>JAITCT010000014.1 GCA_031282925.1 Dysgonamonadaceae bacterium
CTGCAACACGGCCAACCGGTCTGGCCCGCTGCTGAAAAAGCATCCGGAAACGACTTGCGGCACAGTTTACAAACAGGCAGCCGCCTATGTGCTTTTGCACAGTTTGGGGTTCGGTTTTCAGCCTGCGCGGGGGAAGTACCCCGAAAGGAACGAAACCAGACGTGAACAGGCAAAATCCGATATAAAAAAACTTTAGCCGAATGTGTTGAAAATCAGGATGTCGCAGTCGTGTTTCGGGACGAATTTTCGTTGAGCAGCACCGCAAGGCTTTCCGCCACATGGCCGCTCAAAGGCAGGCAACCTGTTATTGACTGCAAGCAGGTTAAAAAGGAACGTGTTACAGGGTTTTATCTTGTCGCAATTATCCCGACAGGTTGAACCTGTCGGAATAGACGGCGCAAGGCACAGGGGTGCCTCTGCGTAATTCGTAATTTCCAATGCTGCAACGGTTGCGGCAACTATTTTTTCGGCAATTCGCTAAGCCAGACGTTCAAACTGTCTGCCAAAATGGGTGATGAAGGCCGTAAAGCCCAAGCCTGCAGTTGATTAAAACCAATATCCACACTGTAATCTATTTCCGGCAATCGGGAAGCGACTTTCTCGGCGAGCGCCTTATCCGCTACCGTATAGCCAATCTCTTTGCCATAAACCATATAAATCAGGTCTTCCGAAGAATTATTCGAAACCTCCCGGATATAAACAGGCTCTGCAATTTCTTCCGACAGGTTTTTCAGCCCTAAAATAGCTGCCGAATTTTGAGGTACATAAATGGTTTTGTTTGCCAAATCAATTTGATTGTGAATGAAAACCTGTGCAGAATCTTTTTCGTCCGGTTTCCGTTGAACAAGTACTTGCTTACTGATCGTTACCGGGACGGTGAACGAAAGGTATTTTTTGGTTTCACTCGTGATGGGAATATTTCTCGCAATAATATCGTATGTATTATTTAGCAAACCTTTGATACACAAACTAAAATTACTTTCCGAAAATATTTGCACCGACAGGCCGGAGCGCTTCCCGATATATTTGCAGAGTTCGTACTGGAAACCGGCGGCAGAATCGCCCGAAACAAAATAATCTACCGAATTAAATTCCACAACTACATTCAAGGTTCTGTCTTTCATAATTTCCGGCAAATCCCTTATTTCCACATGCCTGGGGTATAGCAGGAATAGGGCCGGGAGCGTTAAGCCCAGCAGAGCAGCGAATATAAAAAGTAATTTTTTTGTGTTCATGCAATTATACTGCGCACGGGATAGTTTTGTGCCCCGGTAGCATACGAGCGTATGCTATCGAAGCACATGAGCGTATGCCGCCGAAGCACACGAGCGTATGCCGCCGAAGCACATAAGACAGTATGTGTACCCAGTGCACAAAACCACATCGTGCAAAGTATAAATATCCCTCCGGAAAGCAAAAAGTATTTTTCCTCTCCAAAAAAGATTCTTCCCAACTTATCTTTTATTGCTATTACAATTCCTTTGAATGGATTTTTTTCAATATCAATAACCTCACCCTCTATCCATTCCGGTTCTCCCGTGAGTTTGGGAGAAACTTTCGCTCTGTCTCCTTTTTTCATTTCAACAACATTTTAATTTCATTTCAAAATACAGTATTTATTTTTAATCATTCATGAAAAGGATCTGCTACCGTCCCGATACCATCCAAAATCCAAGCGTCTTTAAACAGCGGATTTTCCTGCTCTTTCCGGATTAAATTCAAAAAAGATACAGCTTCTTCTTTGTTCGTAAATGATTTGATGGAAATCCTGTATTTCCCGTCCGAATGAATGATTTTTACTTCGTCCATGCCTTTTGACATTAAATAATTTAATATTTCTTCCGCTTCTTTTTCTTCGGTCAAACTGGTAACAATAATGAAATATTGCGGTTGTGTTTGAACGGAATCGACAACGACAGGCGCAGCAGTAGAATCAATGTCGCCGGAAGAAATCGCAGAAACGGTCGGTACAGGCGAATCCGTGTCCTTCACGGTTTTCATGTCAAAAAGAGAAATGAGGTCATTGAAAGACCTTAAAGGCGTTACGGTCATTAGAGCTGCAAGAACGGCTGCCAAAACAACCACTGCAATAATGACGCCAACAAGCGGCCGCTTGCAATTTTTTTTGCGTTGACCGGCAAAATCATCTTCCGATATTTCATTTAAAGAAGGAAAATTTAAATCAACAAGCCCGCAGCCGGAAGCATTGCAACTCAGGTTAAGCTCCGGAGTAAACACAATTTTCCGGTCTTCGGACAAGTGGATTTTCCCAATCCACGGGAATTGTATGGTTTTTCCCGTCCGCAAGTCATCAACCAAACTGTCGACATACTCATAGACTAAACGGAGCGCTTCCCCGCTGTCGATATTTTTTTCTTTTGCAATGGAATGAACCAGCAATCCGTCGTCTTTTATCATTTCGGGATTAAATGACAGGGAATATTTAACGGGAGGCGATATCATACCGCGCCTGTCCGGTTTATCTTCTTTTCTTTTGGAAACAATAAAAGCGCCGAAATCGGGTATGATAACATGCTTATGTTTTGTAAGCAAATAAGCTATGTGAAAATTAATAAAATCCATGGCTGCAAAATTAAAGATAATTTTCTATTTTCAATATATACTAATATGATTTTCCAAACGTTTTAAAAAACAAAAAATTTTTTAAGCATATAAACAGTATGATGAAATTAAAGTATTTATCTTTTATCTTTTTTATGGTTTTATTGTTTTCCTGTAAATCGGTGCCTGATGATTTGATCATGTTCAAGGACCTGACTCAAGGGAGAAACCTTACGGGAACGTTTGTTAATACGGAAAACAGTAAAGCCGTTATTCTTCCCGGCAATGTGTTGCGGATTGTTGTTTCTTCGGGAAACGTAATGGATGCAAAGACATACGACCAGTTTAACCTTCTTCCCATAACGCCGTCAACTCCCGCCGTTTCCGCCTCGTCCGGCGCTTCCGGTGAAATGGAATTCCAAACTTATACGGTTGATGAAAAGGGTGAAATTGATTTTCCGAAATTCGGGAAAATAAAAGTGCAAGGGTTGACTCATTTTGATCTGGAAGCGCTTTTACTGGAAAAGTTGAAACCGCACATGTCAGATCCGGTGGTTCGCGTTTCGATTACGCAGAATTACGTGAAAGTACTGGGGGAAGTTGAAGAGCCGGGACTTATCGAGATTGAAAACAGGCATAATTATTCCGTAGTGGATGCCATTGCAGAGGCCGGCGGCATCACGGCGGTCGGCGACAGAAAGCGAGTCAAACTGATCAGGGAAGAAAACGGGCGCCTGGAATCCGTCATACTGGATTTGACTTCTTCCGACATTTTCACTTCTCCTTATTATTATTTGAAGCAAAACGACATTCTCGTTATAGATATGAACTCCACGCGGAGGAAAGATGCACAATACGGAACGTCCGACAATTACAAACTTGCCGTGATTTCCACTATTGTCGGAGCGCTTTCTTCTACCCTTACAATCATTTTCCTTTTGCTAGATAGAGTGTCTAAATAAAAATTCCGGTTGATAAAATATGAGTCCGATGAATAAAGAAAATAATTCCGAAAAAGAACAGGTAACGGCATTTTTGCAGCTGTGCCTGAAACATTGGTATTACTTTGTAATCAGTGTGATAATCTGTGTCAGTGTGGCGTTTATATATATAAAGGTAAAAGAGCCGGTGTGGAAAATTACCGCCAAAGTAAGCCTTACTGATGATGATTCTTTTGTGAAATCCGGCGCTCTCAGCCAGTCCCGGTCTTTGATGAGCATTTTCGGGGGCGGCGGCGGATCACAGAATATAGAAGACGAGGCGAAAAAAATGGCGTCTCACGGTTACATAAAAAAAATGATAAAGAATTTGGATTTGAATACAGTTTATGTACAGTCGGAATACTGGGGCATCGGCAAAACGCAGTTGTACGACCGGTCGCCGGTGATTGTCGCTTCCGATCCGGCCTTGGCGGATACGCTCAGCGCTTTACTCGAATTTATTATCGACGTAAAAAAAGATGACGCCGCCGCCGTTAAACTGAAAATGCACAAAAAAACCATCGGAAAATATAAAATCAGCGCTTTCCCTGCCGAACTTGAAACTCCTGTGGGAAGATTCACCTTATCCAAATCGGTTTATTACGACGAATATAAAAAGCCGTTTAAAATCAAGGTTTTGGTTACGAACTACGATTATATGGCTCAACTGTATATGAAAGAAGTAGAAATTGATTTTGAAAAGAAAAGTTCCGCCTTTATCAATTTGAGCGTTAACCACAAAAAACCGGCTTTTGCCAAACAAATTTTGAATGAAGTCATCCATGTTTATAACTCAAGATGGAGCGAAGACAAGAGTATCCTTTCCGAAAAAACAAACGCTTTTATTGATGAGCGGATGAAAAACGCAGTGTCCGATTTAAGCGCCGTTGATGATAATATCCGTTCATTCAAAGACAAAAATAAATTGACGGATATTGAAGCCGACGTAACTTATTATTTTGAAATAAATGCCGAGCTTCAGGCGCGGCTGACCGATGCGGAAACCCAGTTAAAGTTAATTGACATTATCTTTGATTTTGTCAACGACAGGAATAATAAATCTTCGCTCATTCCGTTCAGCACAACGACTTTAGACCCATCAATCGCCGAAGTGATCAATAAATACAACGAAGTGGTGCTGGCCAAATATGACCTGCAAAGCAATTCGCCGGGGATGACCACTATCATCCAGAGTATGGATAAACAGATTGAAGCGCAACGGGAAAACCTGCAGCAATCTTTAGCCAATATCAAAAGAGGAATGCAGATTGCTTTGTCGGAATTGAGAAACAAGGAAAAAGAAGTTGATTCGAAAATCAACAACATCCCATCCGTTGAACGGCAATACAGGGATTTGAAAAGGGAACAGGAAATCCAACAGACCATTTACCTTTTTTTGGTTGAAAAAAGAGAAGAAACGATGCTAAGAGCCGTATCGCTGCTGCCCAAATTGAAAGTGATTGACGAGCCTTATACGGTCAACACCCCTGTTTCGCCCGATCCCAAGAAAGTGGCGCTTGTAGTCCTGTTTTTCGGAGGACTGTTGCCCATGGGGGCGGTTTATTCCCTTCCCGTTATTAGAAATTATCTAAGGAGCAGACGAAAATAACCGGCGGCGCCAGGGAGAAAAGGGAATGATTTTTTTGTCTATCGTCATAATAGCCATCGGGATGTATGTGTGGGGTTACAAAATTCCGGCGCTTATAGTCTTTTTTTTCTTCATAACTTCCGGTTTTAATTTGGTTCCGGAAGATATGATGGAAAACCGTCTTTTTTCCAAAGGCATGGACTATGCCATTCTTACGATAACGGGCATGGTTATTATCGACAGTTTTTGTATAAAAAATTATTTGAAACCGGATAAGTTCCTTTGGTTGATTCTTATCTTTTATGCTTTTCTGGCATTATGCGTAATATATAATAAGTTTGCAGTAGGCATAGGTTGGACGGAAATTATCCGTACAGCCCGTTATAATGTATTGTGGATTACCGCATACCTCGTGTTTCGAAATTTATCCGGTGAACAACTGTTTTATTTACTGAAATGCTTATTTTGGGTTACCGTGGCCTGCGCATCATTGTATCTTCTTCAAATAATCCTGAATACGCACATTTTGAATGAAACGGGGAAAAGCAGCGCAAGAATATTCGGAATGAAGTTTCCACGGTTTTATAACCAACCGGATATGATGCAGATTTTTACGTTTATGGCCATTTATTTCAATCCGCACAAAGGGTCAACAAAAATCGCAACAACAGCCATATTGGTTGCGGCCTTATTGGGAGCATTTCACCGAAGTTTAGTAATTGCTTTTATCCTTGCTGTTTCGGTTGGATATGTCATCCGCCTGCCTCGCGTAAAAAGAGTTGTAATCTTGACTTCATTTGCCATAGTCGGTTCACTTGTTATTGTCTTTCTCGGATACAGGTTTGCAAGTTCACGAACAGTTCAAGATATTGCCCTGGTTACTTCGGGCAATCTCTCTATCGCCAATGTGGGAGATATGGATATTGATATTGAAGATTTACAAACTTCCACATTTACGTTTCGTATAGCCCACCTTTTGGAAAGGAATCAGTATTTGCTTGAGCATCCGAAAGCCATGCTGTTTGGAGCGGGATTGATGACGGAAGATTCCAAAATAACCGGCTCAATGTTTGATTTTAATATCGGGCTGGATGATGAATTATCCGGGAAAACCGTTCAATTGGATACGGGGGATATTTCCTATTCCATCTTATTGTTGCGTTACGGTTATTTAGGCACTCTGCTTGTCCTTTCGTTATATCTGTTTTTAATGGTTTATTTTTATAAAAACCGGGAAAACCGGGTTGGATTGTTCTCCTTTGTTTATTTCATTGTAGTTATGGTCGGCACTTTTTTTTCTCAAATACTCGTATTGCCTGTTTCGTTTCTGGTGCCTCTGATCACGTACAGCATTGTACAAAAAAACAGATTGGAACATAAATAACAAGATGAATACAGGACGGAAAGATGTGATTTGGAATTATGCCGCCACTATCCTGCAGACCGGCGTCGGTGTTATTCTTTTACCTTTTATATTAAATACATTTCCACAAGAAACGGTTGCCATTTGGACTATCTTTTCGACGATTATGGCTTTGACAGGGCTATTGGATTTCGGATTCGGACCGTCTTTTGCCCGCAATGTTTCATACGTTGTGAGCGGAGTAACGGAATTGAAATCTACCGGATATCAAATTGTTTCATCCGGGAACAACGAAATAGACTATTCGTTATTCAAGGGATTAATCAATGCTATGCGTTGGTTTTATTCCCGTTTGGCGATTTTATTATTCCTTTTGCTTTTTACCGCCGGCACTTACTATATTTATACCGTTTTGCAAACTTATACGGGCGATCGCAGAGAGGTTTATATTGCATGGATCATTCTGTGCACGATCAACACCTATTCGCTTTACACATTGTATTACGATTCTTTGCTGTCGGGAAAAGGTTTGATTAAACAGGCCAAACAGATACAGGTATTGGGACAAGGACTTTATTTGATTGTTGCTGTCGGAATGATTTTATTGCATTTCAACCTGATTGCCATCGTCAGCGCTCAGGCTTTGTCAATTGTGTTGCGAAGAATATTGTCTTACAATGTCGTTTATACGGTTGAATTTAAAAAAGCGCTTGATAATGCCGTTGCCAAAGCCCGGAAAGATTTCATCAAGCCGATATTACCCAATGCCGTTAAATTAGGCCTGACAGCTATCGGATCCTTTTTGGTTTCCCGCTCCGCCATTCTCATCGGAGCGCTTTATCTATCATTAGACGATATTGCTTCTTACGGCATTACCATACAGATTGTCGGAATCATTGCCGGTATTGCGGGAGTCTATTTGAGTACTTATTTACCTCAAATTGCGCAATACAGGATAACCGATAACATTTCGTCCATCCGAAAAATATACTTGCACAGTTGTGGAATCATGCTGTTAACATTTATTGTGTGTGGGGCGGCTTTATTGCTTTTGGGAAATTGGGCTTTAGAGGTAATCCACAGTCAAACGCCACTGCTCTCGCAATCGTTTATTGCTGTTGCTTTACTTGTTTATCTTTTGGAAACCAATCATGGTTTTGCAGGGAATATTTTAGTAACAAAAAACGAAGTGCCGTTTTTTAAGGCCGCCTTATTTGCCGGTTTTGTTACATTACTGTTATTGTTTGTCTTTTTCAATATCACGCATATAGGCGTATGGAGTATGATTTTAGCGCAAGGAATTGCACAAGGTATCTATCAAAACTGGAAATGGCCGGAAGTTGTCGCGAAAGAATTAAATATTTTACACAGCGGACGGAAGTTCATAAAAGCCCGAATGCAACCCTGCCGGTTAAAGAGGCGTAAACGTCAACTTCACCATACATTAATCCGTTATTTTCAAACGGAAAAGATGCTTACAGTCGAGCAACAAGCGATTTTCGACTACTTAAAAGAGAATCCCATGGCGGTATTTCCGTATCATTATACTAAAAACTACATTGCCGGCGATGTTAAAACATACTTTGATAACGATTTAAAAATGTTTTATGTTTTGCATAACGATAAACGCTTGTATTTCAAAAAAAAATGGAATGAAACCATGTGCAAACTATACTACAATGACTTGTTGACGGAGCAAGACAAATCGTCCCCACACCGGTATGAAACGGCAAGTTTTCAAGTAGCACACGGAGATATCGTGGCAGATGTAGGAGCGGCAGAGGGAATTTTTGCATTATCCGTAATAGATAAAGTTAAAAAAATCTATTTATTTGAAGTAGATCCGGAATGGATTGAAGCCTTGGAAGCAACGTTTGCACCCTGGAAAGAAAAAGTTGTTGTTGTTAACAAATATGTTTCGGATCACACCGGCAACGTCTGCATTGCATTAGACGATTTTTTCAACAGTCAGCCGATTCATTTTATTAAAGCCGATATTGAAGGAGCGGAAAATCAATTGCTCGAAGGAGCAAGGCGCATTTTACAGCGGCAAGGACATCTAAAAATAGTATTGTGTACATATCATAAACATGACGATGCGGAAACCTTAAACAATAAACTGAAAGAATACCGGTTTGTTACTGAATTTTCAAAAGGATACGTCATTTTTTATTATGAAGTGTGCGATAAACTACAGCCTCCTTATTTAAGGCGAGCATTAGTGAGAGCTTGGAAATCATAAATTACAGATAAGTGGTGAATAATATCGTTAAAATATTAAGAAGTTTTCTTCCCTATGGCTTGGTTGCATGGTCGAGAAAAAGGCAAAAAGCGAAGAATAGAGAAAAACGGACAAGTTATGGAACCGAGAACTCCGATAAAATATTTTACATCACCGGAATAGTGGATAAGCGTGGCGGATTGTTCTGGATGTTACTCTACAACTTAAGTCGAATTGCTTATGCCTTGGAAAAAGGATGGATTCCTGTTGTAGACTGGCAAAATAGACCGAATCAATATTTGGAAAACGAAAAATTATATAAAGAAAATGCTTGGGAATATTATTTTGAACAACCCTGTAATTATAATTTGGCTTCTATCAATCGCAGTAAAAATATCATTCAAGACCATAGGATTGACGGGCTAATTTTAGACTATCACATAGAAACCAATGAAGAATATTTTTCTTATCTCAAAGCAATTTTTAAAAAATACATTCGATTTAATGAATTTACTCACAACTATATAGAGAAAGAATATCAAACCATCTTAAAAGATAAAGACAAAATATTAGGCGTACTTTGCCGGGGAACCGATTATATGCACAAAAAACCCGATGGACATCCCATTCAGCCCGAACCGGAAAAAGTAATAAAGAAAGCCAAAGAAGTCATGGCAGACCAACAACTTGATTATATCTATTTAGCTACCGAAGATCAGGACATATACGAGTTGTTCCGGAACGAATTTGGCGAGAAAGTACTGACAAACAGACAAAATCGTTTTACAAAACAAGAAGTAGCAAAAGTACAATACTTATATCAAATAAAACAGGATAGAGAGAACGATAAATATTGGCTCGGACTCGAATATTTGTCTTCCATGTACCTTTTGTCCAAGTGCAATTCTTTTATAAGCGGACGAACGCGCGGCGCCACAGGAGTGCTGTTAATGACGGATGGGTTTGATTATCGCTATATTTGGAATTTAGGAGTTTACATAGATGAATGACGGCGTAAAATATCAAACGTTACCCCCGGTTGGTGCGAGGCTGTGCTTCACACCTTTTATCCCAACAGGTTCAACCTGTCAAAATAGTCATTTTCAATTTTCAATTCTCCATTTTCAATTCTCATGTGTGTGCTGCCGAATGTAATTATAACCTCTTTTCTACCTTATTTAAATAACAAAACAACTTCAGTAGAGAGAGATGGATTATGATAATATTTCCCTGACCTTATTACCTTATTTATCTTATCCTTTGCACGGCATGATTTTTTTATCAAAATTAAACACGAAGACACAAAAGCGCGAAGACACGAAGAAACTTCATACACGGTTTCCGTATCTTCGTGTCTTCGCGTCTTCGTGCCTTTGTGTTTACAAAAAAAACCGTTTGCCAGTGCACAAAACCATACCGCGTACGATGTAATAAGGTAATAAGGTCAGGGAATTTTTAATTATTAACACGCTTTTTCTACTGAGGTTGTTTTGTTGGAGAGAATAAGGTGAAAACGAGGTTTATACCCAACTGCCAATTATTTAAATAACAAAACCTGAGGCTGTTTTTTTATTGTTGGGGACATTTCAATAGATTAATAATTTCTTCGCAACTTCGCATCTTCGCGTTTAATTTAAAATGTTGAACCAAACTTTTAGGACGTTTTGCTAAATTTTTAAAAAGGGGAGGTAAACATTCGAGATGTGGGAGTAAACATCCGAGATGTGGGAGTAAACATCCGGGATGTGGAAGTAAACATTTGAGATGTGGAGGTAAACATTCGAGATGTGGAAGTAAACATTTGAGATGTGGAAGTAAACATTCGGGATGTGGAAGTAAACATTTGAGATGTGGAGGTAAACATTCGGGATGTGGGGGTAAACATTTGAGATGTGGGAGTAAACATCCGGGATGTGGAAGTAAACATTTGAGATGTGGAGGTAAACATTCGGGATGTGGAAGTAAACATTTGAGATGTGGAGGTAAACATTTGAGATGCGGGAGTAAACTTTTGAGATGTGGAAGTAAATTTTTAAAAGAAGAAAGTGTATTTGCACAATATTTAATGCAACAAACCGTTTTTATACCGGACAAATCAATAAATCTAACCCATTAATTATTAAAAGAAAGGAGCTGTTATGTCAACAAAACACGATTGGCTGGAGAGAAATCA
>JAITCT010000131.1 GCA_031282925.1 Dysgonamonadaceae bacterium
CCTTATCATTTCCCCGAAAAGTTGATTCCGCTGATTATCAAAAACATACTTGAAGGTAAAAAACTTCCTGTTTACGGCGACGGTTCCAATGTTCGCGACTGGCTGTATGTCGAAGACCATTGCAAAGCTGTCGATTTGGTGTTGCTGCAAGGGCGGACGGGCGAAGTTTATAACGTTGGCGGCCACAACGAGATGAAAAATATTGACATTGTCAAACTGACCATAGCTACAATTCGGAAATTAATGGAAGAAAATCCCGAATACCGCAAAGCGCTGAAACCGTCTTTTTATGGCGGGCTTGACCAGCAATCTCCCGATCTTTCACAAATCAATAACGACCTGATTGTCTTCGTCAAAGACCGTCTGGGACATGATCAACGCTATGCCATTGATCCGTCAAAGATTACCGGCGAACTGGGTTGGCGTCCCGAAACAAAATTCGCAGACGGAATTGTCAAGACCATTCGATGGTATCTCGAAAATCAAGACTGGGTGGAAGAAGTTACTTCCGGCGATTACCAAAAATATTACGAACAGATGTATGGAAACAGATGAAAAGCAAAAGACGGAAAGCGAAAGGATAAAATTTGCCGTCGCAGGTTGCGGATATATCGGCAAACGGCATATTGAAATGATTGGCCGGAATCCGGACGCGGAATTAGTCGCCGTATGCGATTTGTTGCCTTTCGCCGTTGGCCATGTTCCCTGTTTTTCATCTTTGGACAATTTATTAAAATCCGGCCTCGCTTTTGACGTACTGAATATCTGCACACCTAACGGTTTGCACGCAGGAATGGCCGTAGAAGGTCTGCAAACCGGCCATCATGTAGTCATCGAAAAACCTATGGCTTTGAACACGAAAGAAGCCGGTCTGATTCTATCTACTGCCGGTAAACAGGGGAAAAAGGTTTTTTGCGTGATGCAAAACCGGTATTCGCCGCCTTCGGTTTGGATTAAGAATCTGGTAGATTCCGGCATATTGGGGAAAATCTTTTTAGTGCAAATCAATTGTTACTGGAACCGGGACGAACGGTATTACAACAGCAGTCCCTGGCACGGCGATAAAACTTTGGACGGAGGAACGCTTTTTACACAGTTTTCGCATTTCATTGATTTGATGTACTGGCTGTTCGGCGATATTCGCGACATCCGTTCCCGGCTGGCCGACTTCAATCACCAAGATTTAACCGATTTTGAAGATTCGGGGATTGTTACTTTTGAATTTATCCGTGGCGGAATGGGCGTCCTCAATTTTTCCACTTCCGTTTACGACAAAAATTTTGAAAGTTCGGTAACGGTTATCGCCGAAAACGGAACCGTCAAAATCGGCGGTCAATACATGAACGAGGTGGAACATTGCCACGTAAAAAATTACGAAATGCCGGCGCTTCCGCCAACTAACCCGGGCAACGATTACGGCGCTTACAAAGGCTCGGCGCAAAACCATCATTATGTGATAGAAAACATTGTCGACGTATTGAAAAATACCGGAGCGGAAATTACAACCAATGCCGATGACGGATATAAAGTGGTGGATATTATCGAACGCATGATGAGCCGTTCGGCGGATTTTGCCTTCGCCTGAATTCACTGCAAATAATAGCCGTAGCAACCGCAACGTTCAACGATTCGGAGGTTTCGGTTCCGGCAGGATAATTAGGAATATGCAATTTGCAGGAAATGTGCCGGGCAACCGGACGGCTGATGCCTTTCCCTTCGTTCCCCATGACAATCAATCCGTTAGCGCTTAACGCTTCTTCGTAAATATTTTTCCCTTCGAGAAAAGCGCCGTAAACCGGAAGGTCGTTTAAATCGGCTAACAATTCGGGAAGTTCCGTGTAAAAGACTTTGACGCGGGCGATTGCGCCCATGGTCGCCTGAACGGTTTTGGGATTGAAAATATCGGCGGTATCGGGTGAACAAATGAGGTTTTTGATTCCGAACCAGTCGGCTAAACGAACGATGGTTCCCATGTTTCCGGGGTCTTGTACGCCGTCCGAAACCAAACTCAAACCTTGTTTCAGTTCTTCTTTATCCAATAAATAATCGGGTTGTTTGAAAACGGCGATTACATCCTGTGGCGTTTTGAGCAAACTTGCTTTTTCGATGTCATTGTCGTCCGCAGCAATCAGTTCGCCGGCGCGGAGGTCGCCCTGTTGAGCAATCCATGAGGATTTTGCAACCAGCAATTCACATTCGAAATAAGGAATCATATCCTTTACCAGTTTATTGCCTTCGGCTAAAAAACATCTTGTTTGGTTACGGAATTTTTTCATCGCCAACGAACGGATGTATTTGATTTTGCTTTTACTCAGCATTTTTCAATATTTTAATTGCAAAATTACTAAATTCTACATTAACAGATTAATTTTTAATAATGGTATCAGCTATTTTTTGTTGTGTTCCAGTCCGTCAATTATCTGGATTACAGTAGCAATTAATGGTTCCCGTATTCTTCACCATGGGCTTCCTGTATTTGACTTAATCTCTATTCAATACGCTATCATTTTGTTCATTTACTCATCAAGTCAGTTACATAAGGAAGTAATGCCAAATGACGGGCTCGCTTTACGGCTTGTGCAATATGGTGTTGAAATTTCAATGAGGTACCGGAAATACGGCGCGGAAGAATTTTTCCTTGTTCATTCAAGAACTTTTTTAGAAGCTCAGGGTCTTTATAATCAATAAACTTAATACCGCTCTTTTTGAAGCGGCAATATTTTTTCTTTTTAGTATCAACAGACGGAGAGGTTAAATAACGGATTTCAGAATTATTTACTGTTGTGGATTGTTTTTCAATTACAGTTTTATTACTTACGTTTTCATGTACATACAAATAAAATCTATTTATTTCAGAATCATTATTTTTTAATTGTTCTACATCTATACAATCCAATAAATCCGGGGCATTTTTTAATTTGCCATACTTTACTTTTTGGGAATTGGTTTTTCTATAAAAATATTGGACTATGGTATGAAGTTTATCGGAAGGTTTTGATATATCCTCAATATTTTTCCCCATGATTGAACGATGCGAAGCGACTGTTTCATCCTGGTGCGCTTGTTTAAACTTATTTTTATTTGCCCATTTCTCTATTGCTTCCGGTTGTTTCAAAATCCACGCTTCCATTTCTTGAATCATAAAAAACACCTTGTCTTTTCTGTTTTCAGGGATAACAATCGGACTGATTTTTTCGTCAAACCATTTTGCAATATTTTCTTTTTTATCATCTAAATCTACATACAAACAAAAATTATCGATAGAAGATTCGGAAAATTTACGTGCAGCATTTTTATAACCCGCCAAAGGTTGAACGATGATTTTTACTTCGTTATCCAATAATTCCGAAAAAATGCGATGAAACGATTATCTCAGCGATTCTGTATTTTCCAATGTAGCAACAGCAGTATTTTCATGTTCCAAAACGCCTCCCTTTATCATTACCGTTATTTCTACCATCTTTTTCCTCCGATTTGTCCCCTTAACCACATTTGTCCGGCAAGAAAATCGCCTTCCCAATCCGGGAAATCATTTTCACTGTATCGTTTTACTTTTGTTTCATTCTGTTCATTTTTTTCAAAAACAAGAATGTCTTCCAATTCAAAATGATTTAACAACAATGGCGAATGCGTCGCAATAATTATTTGAGAATCGCTTGCCTCTTTCATCATATCGCAAACGGATTTTATCATATCGGGGTGTAATCCGCATTCAGGTTCATCTATTCCGACGAAAAGACCTCTATCCGGATTACACAATATAGACATTAACAGTATATAACGCAACGTTCCGTCTGATATATGCAATGCTTCAATCGTTCTGTCCAATCCTTTTTCGCGCAGGGAAATACTTAACTGACCGCCTCCCCTGTACGGAACTTCGATTCCTTTGTAATCCGGATTTATTTTTGATAAATTTTTTTCTATTTTCTCGTAACTTAATGTTTTATTGTTTTTTATATAATTCAGCAGGTGAGCGAGATTTACGCCGTTTGATTTCAGTTTCGACAAATTGCCGGATTCCGTTTGTGGTTTTCTAATTTCCCGTATATTGAAATCGCTGTAAATTTTCAAACTTTCAATGGCTTTTCGGATAGTGTGTATGTGTATATAACGGGGGTCCTTTATTTGATTTAGAAATAATTCTTTCCCCGACAGTTCTCCCTGATTATACTTGTACCTTTCCCAACCTTTTCCCGGTTCATCCGAAAACGGGGCAGCAATTTGTCCGGTTCCATTGCTAATATCCAAGTAATAAAAAGGGGTTCCGATTTCGTTATCTGCATAAATCTTTTCGTTGATAGTGTAATCGGAAGTTCCTAACCGATTAATCGTGATTGAATAAGACACATCCGATTGACAGGAAGAAGATTGGTTTATCTGTTTCAACTTTTTGTAATCAAACACATAAATCAGTTGAATTTGTTTTACTTCCTGGTTTGCATTAGCAATTTGATGAAAACCGCCCCATTGTTCTTGAAACAATCTTTCAAAACCTCTTCCGGATACCCCTTCATGCAAAAGTTTAAATGCATTTAGAAAAGATGTTTTTCCGCTTCCATTTATACCACACATGATATTTATACCATCATTTAACGGTATTTCATTCTTTCCCCTGAAAGAGAAAAAATCCCGAATAATAACCTTTTTTATCATTTTTACTTGTATCTAATTTTCCTGTTTCATCATCTTTACGCCGACAATTTCCTCCACATCTATTTCCAAGCCGTCAAAAACATGTACAGGTATTTTCCCGGTTTCATACACAGTGCCTTCATCGTATTTTCCGTCGGGTTGG
>JAITCT010000197.1 GCA_031282925.1 Dysgonamonadaceae bacterium
TCCGGACGGAATCAAACGTTCAGGTATTGAACGGCGTAAAATTAGGCGATACCCTGATTGTCAGCGGAATCATGCAGTTGAGAGATGGTTTGCCCGTAACGATTGACAACATAAATTAGTTACGAGTTACGAGTTACAAGTTACGAGTAAGACACTGATGCATAAACTCGTAACTTGTAACTTGTAACTCGTAACTTGTAACTTGTAACTAAATGAATATTTCGGAATTAAGCATCAAACGGCCTGTCCTTTCGACCGTATTCGTCCTGGTAATCACGCTGTTCGGGATTATCGGCTACACTTATCTGGGAGTACGCGAATATCCGAGTGTGGACAACCCGATTATTACGGTAAACGTTACCTATCCCGGAGCCAATGCCGATATTATCGAAAACCAGATTACGGAACCTCTGGAGCAGAATATCAACGGGATTCCGGGGATTCGTTCCCTGTCGAGTACGAGCAGTCAAGGCTCTTCACGGATTACCGTCGAGTTTGAGCTGAGCGTGGACATGGAAACGGCGGCCAACGACGTGCGCGATAAAGTTTCCCGCGCCCAGCGCTTCCTCCCCCGCGACTGCGACCCGCCGACGGTTTCCAAAGCCGACGCCGACGACCAGCCCATTCTCCAGATTTCCATCCAAAGCGAAAAACGCAATCTGCTCGAATTGAGCGAAATTGCCGATCTGACGGTCAAAGAACGCTTGCAAACCATCCAAAACGTAAGCTCCGTTTCCATTTGGGGTGAAAAACGGTATGCCATGCGCTTGTGGTTAGCCCCGGCAAAAATGGCAGCCTACAGCATTACGCCCGTTGATATCCGGAACGCCATTGAGCGGGAAAACGTCGAATTGCCTTCGGGAAGCATCGAAGGCGACAAGATGGAACTGACCATCCGGACGTTGGGTTTGATGAAAACGCCCGAAGAATTTAATAACTTGGTTATTCGTGAAAATGATTTTAATGTCATCCGCCTGCGCGACGTCGGATACGCCGAACTCGGGCCGGAAGACCAGCGCAGCATCATGCGTAAAAACGGCGTTCCGATGGTCAGCGTGGTGGTAATACCCCAGCCGGGCGCCAACCACATTGAGATTTCCGATGAAGTAAAAGTGCGGCTTGCCCAAATGCAGAAAGACCTTCCCGAAGACGTGAAACTGGATTTGGTTTACGATAATACGCGGTTTATACGGGCTTCTATTTACGAAGTGCAGGAAACGATTTACATTGCGTTTATATTGGTGATTGTGATTATCTTCCTCTTTTTGCGCGATTGGCGGGCTACTTTGGTGCCGGTGATAGTCATTCCGGTTTCTTTGGTCGGCGCGTTTTTTATCATGTACGTAGCCGGATTTTCCATTAACGTACTGTCGATGTTGGCTGTGGTGCTGGCAGTGGGTTTGGTGGTGGATGACGCCATTGTGATGGCCGAAAACATTTACGTGCGTATCGAACGTGGCGTCAGCCCGAAAGAAGCCGGAATCGAAGGCTCTAAAGAAATATTTTTTGCTATTGTATCAACGACCATTACGCTGGTTGCCGTCTTTTTCCCGATTGTTTTCATGCAAGGCATGACGGGGCGTTTGTTTAAAGAATTCAGCATTGTGTTGTCGGGAGCGGTAGCCATATCAGCCTTTATTGCCTTGACCTTTACCCCGATGTTATCCACTAAGATTCTTCGGAAAAGGGAACGCAAAAGCGCCTTTTACGAAAAGACGGAACCGTTTTTTGAAGGAATGAACCGCTATTATGAAAAGGGCTTGGCTTATTTCCTTGCTCACCGGTGGATTACATGGCCGATTGTGGGCGTTACCTTTGTCTTGATTTTCGTTTTATGGGGTCAAATCAAATCCGAAATGGCGCCTTTGGAAGACCGTTCCCAAGTGAGAATTAATATGACGGCTCCGGAAGGTTCTACTTACGAATTTTATCGGGATTATGCTACAAAAATCTCTACTATAGCCGATTCGGTTGCTCTCGAAAAGCAGTCCGATGTGATGCTTGTCCGTTCGGGTTCTGCTTTCATACAATTGATGTTGCCGGATATAAAAGACAGGGGACGAAGCCAGATGGAAATTGCCGATGAACTGTCCGATGCGGTTCGCAGGGAAACGCAGGCTCGCGCATTTGTACAGCAGCAATCGACATTTGGCGGACGGCGGGGCGGAATGCCGGTGCAATATGTCTTGCAAGCGCCTAACCTGGGAAAATTGCAGGAATTTATCCCCCGTTTTATGTCCAAAGTATCCGAAAGTCCGAAATTCCGGATGTCGGACGTCAACCTGAAATTTACCAAACCGGAAACCCGGATTCAGATTAACCGCGATAAAGCGGCTTTGCTGGGCGTAAGCACTCGTGATATAGGGCAAACCCTGCAATACGCGCTTAGCGGACAACGAATGGGGTATTTCTACATGAACGGGAAACAGTATCAAATACTGGCGGAAATCAACCGGCAACAGCGGAACAAACCCCTTGACCTGAAATCCATGTATGTCAAAAACGCTTCGGGCGGGATGATACAGTTGGACAATCTGGTTGATTTGTCGGAAAGCGTATCCCCGCCGCAGTTGTTTCGTTATAACAGGTTTAATTCGGCAACCGTCAGTTCGGGACTGGCGCCGGGCGTTACCATCGGCGAAGGTTTGGACGAAATGGACCGGATTGCCAAAGAAACCTTAGACGAAAGTTTCCGCACCGCTTTGTCCGGCGAATCGAAAGAGTTTCGCGAAAGTTCATCCAGCCTGATGTTTACATTCGGCCTGGCCTTGGTCTTGATATTCTTGATATTGGCGGCGCAGTTTGAAAGTTTCAAAGACCCGTTTATCGTGATGCTTACCGTACCGCTTGCAATTGCCGGCGCTTTGGCTTTCATGGCGGTAAACGGTATTACAATGAATATTTTCAGTCAAATAGGTATTATTATGCTGATTGGTTTGGTCGCTAAAAACGGTATCCTCATTGTGGAATTTGCCAATCAGCGGCAGGAAGCCGGCATGGAAAAAATAGAGGCTATCCGCGGTGCAGCCGTACAACGCTTGCGCCCTATCCTGATGACGAGTTTCTGCACCATTCTCGGATTGCTGCCTTTGGCATTTGCCAGCGGCGAAGGCGCGAACGGCCGTATCGCAATGGGCATTTCGGTAATCGGGGGGATGATTGTTTCCACTTTCCTCACCCTGTTTGTTGTGCCGGCGGTTTATACTTATTTTTCTACGAATAGAGGTACCTCCCCCCAACCCCCTAAAGGGGGAGTAAATACCCCTAAATCCCCTGAAGGGGACTTTGCCGCAGCATAATGGGCACACGCACTGCACCAACTCCCCCTTTAGGGGGCGGGGGGGGGTAAATACAAAAATAGATATGTATAGAAAAAGTACAATAGTAAAATCTAAACAAGGAGATATTGGTGCACAAAATATGTTTTATGGCGCACAGCCAATACTTTTTGAATTTGCAAAATATAACCGGATTCATCCGACGGAAGCGGAAGAATATTTATGGAAATATTTGTCTAAAGGTATGTTTGAGGGGTTGCGTTTTAGAAGGCAACATCCGATAAAATATTTTATTGCTGATTTCTATTGTCATAAAGCAAGACTAATTATTGAAGTGGATGGTGGTTATCACAATGAACCGGAGCAATATCAATACGATAGAAGTAGAGATGAGGAATTAATAGATTTAGGTCTCACGATTCTTCATTTTACTAATGAACAAATTCTTTACGATATTGGTACTGTTATTGGTTTGATAAATGCGAGGTTACAACAACCCCTAAATCCCTCCTTTAGGGGGCAGGGGGTCAGGACTTTGCCGTAGCATAATGAGCATACGCACTGCACCAGCTCCCCCTTTAGGGGGGGGGGGGGACAGGGGCGGCAATCAATTTAAATAAAACAAACAATGATTCATTTACAAATGCAAAAACAAAAGCAGAGGAGTAATCCGGAAAGATTTTTTTCCTTAATCTTCTTATTCCTCTTCTTATTTCTTCCGTTATCCATAAACGCAAGGGAAATCTACGACCTGAAACGCTGCCTGGAAACCGGATTGAAAAAAAATTATGACCTGTTGATTATCCGTAACGAACAGCAAATATCCGACAACAACATGACTTGGGGTAATGCCGGTTTTTTGCCGACCCTGGATTTAAATGCCGGATATTCCGGTGCATTGAACAACACATCCCAAGAATACGCCGACGGCTCGGATGTGAAAAATACAGGTCGGTTAAATCAGGAAACTACGCTGGGTTTGAATGTCTCCTGGACAATTTTCGACGGTTTGTATATGCAAACAAATTACCAGCGTTTGAAAGAATTTCAAAAGATGGGGGAACTGAATACAAAATTAGCCGTCGAGAATCTGATTTGCGACATTACGGCGGAATATTACAACTACGTGTATCAGAATCTTCGCCTGGCCAATTTGAAATACGCCGTTTCCCTGTCGAAAGAACGTTTGAGGATTGTCGAAGCCCGTTACAATATCGGGTCAATGTCTCGTTTGGATTTACAGCAAGCGCGGGTTGACTTCAATGCCGACAGTTCGAATCTGATTAAGCAATACGAAGTGGTCAACACATCGGGGATTACACTAAACCGGCTGATGGCTTTGGAAGACGTTTCGCAACTTGTCGTCGCCCGGGATTCGTTCATTGCTCCCAATCCGGCGCTTGAAGAAACGGGAATCAGAAACCGTATGCATCAATCCAACATCAGGCTCTTATTATCCGATAAAAATAAAGTTGTAGGCGAATTGGATTACAAAGCGTTGAAAAGCCGCAACTATCCTTATCTCAAATTAAATACAGGCTACGGTTATACGAAAGATTTTTACGGTTCGGGAACGGTGAACCGCCAGGATAATCTGGGATTAACTTACGGGCTGACATTGGGATTCAACATTTTCGACGGATTCAATCGTCGGCGGGAACAAAAAAATGCAAAACTTACCATTCAAAACCGGCAGTTGCAATACGAACAGTTGGAATTATCCCTGCGGGCTGATTTGGCGAATATGTGGATGGCTTACAAAAATAACCTCAAATTGATTAATCTGGAAAGTGAAAATGTGGACGCCGCCCATGAGAATTATGAGATTGCTATTGAACGCTATCGTTTGGGGGAACTTTCTGGGATTGAGTTGCGGGAAGCTCAAAACAGTTTGCTGGGAGCGGAAGAACGCCTTCTTCAAGCACAGTATAATACGAAACTTTGCGAGATTTCTTTGATGCAGATTAGCGGGCAGGCTGCCGACTTACTGCTTATGTAAGAGGGAGAAATTAAAGAAATCCCGGCAATCAACCGAAATAATTTGATTTATTCATTTCTTTCTATTACTTTTGCCCCGAAATTAGAAATGTGGACAAATTTGTATGCTTGCAACCACATTAAAAAATGCTAAAAACCGGTA
>JAITCT010000300.1 GCA_031282925.1 Dysgonamonadaceae bacterium
GGATTATAGAATGTAACGGCACGACTCCGCCGGTATTGCATCCTGAAGCATTTATCGAAAGCGATTTGACCAATGTTACGGTTTATGTCCCTCACGGCAGCGTTGATGCATACCGGAATGCGCCTGTATGGAAAGACTTCCCTAACATTGTCGCTTTTCCGCCGGCAGGAAAATAAAATAATTGATAATTAGGGGAAATTGCAAATTACGTAGGGGCGCACCCGTGTGTGCGCCCCTTTGTTGAGTCCGCCCTGCGGCTCGCAATGACGGTTGCGCCCCAACTAGCCCGTCAGTCCCGCGAAAGCGGGAATCCCTGAAAAACGGGCAAAGGTTTTCGGGAGATTGCGGGTCTTCGCTTCGCTACGCCTGCAATGACGCAGTGGGGCTGAATAAATCCCCTAATTATCAGTTGTCAATTTTCCATGTAAGTAGTATTTCCACCGCTCCGTTACGTCCGTTACATAGTTAACCGTTTCTTTCCCCCGCAAATAACCTGCTTTGCAAACCGGATCGCTGTAATATTCCCGCCGGCTTTTCAAAAGAAGATATGTTTTTACATCTTCCCAGCGATTCGGGTTTTTACCGTATTTCAGGGCGAGCCTCTGCGCATCCGCAATATGCGCCTGTCCTGCATTGTAGGAGCCGAGAATGAATTTCATACGTTCTTCTTTGTCTTTGACGGCGGTGAAGTATTTCCCTGATTTTACCAGCAGTTTGCAGGCTGCTTTAATGTTTTGTTCCGGGTCGTACAGTTTGTCATCCGGAACGCCGAGCGCCCTGCCGGTGCGCGGCATCAGTCCCATCAGGCCGGTAGCGCCTTCCCGCGAGGAACGATTGGGGAGGAAATTGGATTCCCGGAATGAGATGGAGGCCAGCAGTTGCCAGTCGAAACCATACCGGAGTGCATATTTTTTGAATAAACCGTCAAATGGAGAGATTCGGTCTTCACTCCATATCGAATTCCAGGCGGTATCATTCTTGCTTATTTCGAAATACCGCTTGTTTATCTGCGCCGGTTTCGGGCTGTTCCTGTTTTCTTTCGCCCACCGGTTGATGGCTTCCGCCAGTTCCGGCATTGATTTCCGCACCGCCCAGGAGGAACGTTGCGGATGCCCTGTAACCACCGAAATATTGATGTTTCCGAAATAGTTTTTGCTTAGTTTTGCCAAGTCCATGTCGCTCACCGTATAAGGTATTTTTCCCTGGGCAACCATTTCTATTAAATCTTCCGTAGAAGCGGCGTTCCCGTCAATGGTGCGGATCCGGATTCCTCCGCCTAACTCATTGTTCAAGTTCACCATGCGCCGGTGATACTTACTGCCGCGGATAAGCGTAACTTCTTTTCCAATCAAATCAACAACGTCTTTCAGGATGGTGTCTTTCCGGTTTGCCCGCTGGATCAATACTTGTTCGTTGACGACTTCCCGCCCGCAATAAATCAAATGTTTTTTTCCTTCTCCTGTTATGGGAATGTTGCAGGCTATCAGGTCTCCTTCGCCGTTTTTGAGCCATTCGGCCGGTTGGGTTTCGTTGTCTGCCATTTTAAGGTTTATCCTGAGGTTATAACTTTCCGCAAAATCGTTCAGCAGTTCGTACTCATATCCCCTGATTTCGCCTTTGTAAGTAAAGCAGGTCATAGACCCCGGCAGGGTAATCACATTCAGTTCCTTTTTGTCTATGATTTGTTGAAAGTCGCCTGACCGGCCGGTTTTAAGTTTTTCCCGGCAGAAATAACCGCCGGCCATGAGCAGTAAGGCAAGGCAGGACAGGGCGGCAATTTGCAGTTTTTTCCCTGTGCGGGACGATTGCGGTAATTTTATTTTTAAGCCTTTACATTCCATAAACGAGGCTGTCCAGGATAACGGGAATGTCGCCGGCTTTCACACCGGCATTCAGCAAATCGGGAATGTCGGCGGTAAAAGATTCCATAAACTTTTCAAATGAGTTCCCGTTTGCAGCTATCGCCGATTTGTACAAATTCAATGCTTCTTTATTGTTTCCCATGGCCAGACAGGTATGTCCGGCATTGAGGTAATCAGTGTCGTTCGGGTTACTGTCAATGATTCTTTTGAAATAATCCAGCGCCTGTTCGTACTTTCCTGTCAGGAAGGAACACCAGGCGATTGGCCGCCATGCTTTTTCCCTGCTGTTTGTCAAATATTCCACTTTGAAATAATATTTCAGCGCTTCGGGATAATCTTTCAATTCCAGGTAACAGTGTCCGATGCTCAGCTGTACGGACAAATTGTCGGGATTCAACTGTTCGGCTCTCCGGTAGTAGGACAGGGCTTCCCGGAACTGTTTCAGAGCGCGGTAACAATACGCTATTTTTTTGATTGTCCATGAGTTCTTTGAGTTTAACAGTTCCGCATTCAGGTAACAGTCCAGCGCTTCTGCCGGTTTGCCCGTCATTTGCAGGCAATAGCCTCTTTTCTGCAAAAGGGTTTCGTTATTGAGGTCTTTCCGTAACAGGATGTTAAATACGTCGGCGGCTTCTTCAAAATAATTCCGGTGAAAATAATATTCCCCGATAACCGCCAGGCTTTCCGGGTCGGAGATAAAACCGGCGATGGAAGGCGTTTGGTAAAATTCGGGTTTCATCTCGAAAATATCGTCCATATTCCGGCGCCGGGGGAACAGTTTGTAGAAGCGGTATAAATCCTGAATGAATTGCCTTGCAACCGGATGGACTTTCCCGGATTCGGAGCCGGGTAATTCTTCGCTCATCATTTCCTTAAGTACCGAATTTTCTGCTGAAAACTGCCCTTTTATCATTTTGCGGTATGGTTTCGGCATCTGATTGATGCTGAAATAAAAAGAATATTTGTCGGAATTGCAGAGGAAAGAGGATTCGAGCAAAAGCGCGGCAAATCCGCCGGATCCTTTATTCAAGGCATTTACCGGCGGGGCAAACAGTGCAAACCAGTGATGTATTTCGTTGAAAAAGGGGAAATTCTTCAAATGGAGGAAGGATGAGTGCATCACATCGGCGCCTTCCAGTTGCAGTTCGGTAAATTCCTGCAGGCGGTCGCCCAAACCGGATTCTTCGATTAAATTTTGCCATTCGGGATTTTTTTCGTCAATGCCGGTTTCGCCGAACAGGTCGTCTATCTGTATTTTTTTGTTGAGCAGGGGGTTGATTTTCATCAGTCCGGGCATAATTTCTTCCTTCATGATACGGGTAATTTTTTCGGTTTCCCGGCTCATGATAAATTGCAGGATGATATGCAGGACGTCGCTGATAAACCGTTTATTTTCGGCAAGATGCTGCAAACGGTTTCCGATATTCGGATAGAGGTACAGGCGTTTGTCGTAGCGGCGGAGAAACAGTAAAACGCCTGTCAACGCCCTTTGGCGAATTTCTGCGTTCCTGCTTTCGCAGGCCGCGAACAGCAGGTTGGTTTTCCGCATGTCGAACAGTTCTTCCAGGTTCAGGATTAGCGCCGAAACAATCAGACATTTTAAGGTATTCGGATTTAATTCGTTGAGTAAAACTTCCGACCAGCATTTTTCTTCTTCGGCCGTCCACAGTCCGTTTGTCCAAATGAGGCGGAAAACTTTGCTTTCGATTTCTTCCTGCTCTTTTTCAATGATTTGCATGTTCCGGTTTTTTTCTTCTCCCTCGTCCAGCAAAGCGGTTAAAGCCATTTTACCTGTCAGGTCGTTGATTAATTCCACCAGCCGGGATGGTGTTTCGGAAGAGGAATGAAGCAGCGTTCTCCGCGTTTCATAAGCATAAGACCATGAAAAAGCGGTTTTGATTTCCCGAACGGTTTGGTCGGCAAGCTGATAAACCGAACGCAGCAAATCGAGGTAAATTTTTTCCTGTTGAGGGTCTTTCACGCCGTCGGTCAGGTAGCGGAGCATCATTTTGTAATTGCTTTCCAACTCGTTAAGCTTTTCTTTCAACTGCCAGCTCGAAAGGTTTGCCAGGAGGAATGCCAGCAGTTCAAACGACTGTTTCAGCCTTTTCTGTTCTAAAGACTCCCAAATTTTAGAAAAACAGGATTTCATTTCCGGAAAATTTGACCACATCATCTTATATATTTTTGGAACAAAGGTAAGAAAAAAATTCAATCGGTAATCAGATGGATTTTACTTGCGACAATTTTTTGTAATTTCTAAATCACTATGTATCTTTGTCCGGTAATTTTAAAGAAATTATTGTAATTAAAAGTGAATATGCATACGCAGTTTATGGAAAAAAAGGCAATATCCTGTATGTCGGGAGGATATAAAACTGTTTTCACTCAGGGGGTTTTAATGGCATTAGAAGAAAAATCTTTTTTTGTTGATGCGTATGCCGGATGTTCATCTTCTGCTCTCATATCCGCTTATGCTTCAATCGAAAAAATAAGAAAATTAGATCTTTCACTATGGATAAATGGTCTCCAAATCAGTAGTATTGAGGGAAACAGTCAAAGTAATGCAATACAACATTCAATTGACAATATGTTTCCTTTAATACAAAAAGAATTATGGCAACCCTCTTCACATAGATTATTAATCGCAGTTAGTTTTGTTAAAACAAAAGAAGGCGAATTGTTGACCCAAACAGATAAAGCGAAAAGATTTGGGCAAAAATTATTGATTGAAGCATCAAGAAATATTTCTACATGGAGAGATGAAAATTTGGAATTGCAGATGTTTGATACTGTAAAAGATAATAAAACAAAATTATTGACAGAAAACAATTTCAAAGAAGTTGCTTATGCAACAACTCGAATGCTGCATGCTTGGCATCTTCCGGCATATATAAATGGAGAAGCATACATTGATGGAAGTTATACCTGTCTTTATCCTGTATTACCTTTATTGGAACTTGGATATAAATATATTATTTGTATTTTAACCGAACATGATAATAGAAAATATGATATGTTCTCAAATAATGAAATTTCAATAATTTTAGACGATACTAGAATTGATTTTATTCAGCCCGATATGAATCTAAAAGACGTTGGGGTTGATTTTTATGCAGCTACGGAAAAAAGTCTCAACAAAGCATTCATGCATGGCTTTGCAAAAGGCATAGATTATTACAAAAGTATAATTAATTAAAATGAATTATATTATGAAAACAAATGTATTAATTATTTCTCCCGGACACCCGCCCTGATATTAAGTCTGCTCCTCCGTCGTTAACAGCTCCCTTTTTGGCAGCCATTATAACAAATATGGTATCAAAAATTAAAATTGTTGATTTAGCAGTTCAATCATTTAACATAGACAAAGTTGAAGACTTTGATATAGCATTGTTAACTACTACAATGGGGCAGTCCGATTTGATTTTTGAGATAGCAAGAAAACTGAAAGACAAAGGAATAACTGTTATTTTAGGAGGACCCCATGCAACTTTAGCTTACGATTTTGATAAGAGAATTGTTGAAATTGCAGATTCTGTAATAATAGGTGCTGGTGAAAAGGCTTTGCCACAAGCTATTATTGATTACCAAAATCATCAACTAAAGCCCAAATATTATATGCCAGTTACCTCGCTAGATGGAATTCCTTTTAGTAGATTAGACTTACTTGATTCAAGTAAATACTATTCAAGTACTGTAATGATAGCTACAAGAAATTTCCGAACAAATGTAAATATTGCTCTATAAGGCATTTATATGGAAATAAGTATATAAAAAGACCTGTTGATGAAGTTATTGATGAAATAAAATATCAAACCTCCAGACAAAATATTACTTGGTTTTCTAGAAAATTTATTACTTTTTGGGATGATAATCCTGCGGGTAACTTAGACTGGTTTTGTGAACTTTTAGAAAAGATGATACCATTAAAAAAATGGTGGGTTTCTCAAATGTGTTTAAATATTGGAAAACATAAAGACGTTCTTAAATTAATGAGGTTATCCGGATGTAAAGGCATTTTTGTGGGATTGGAATCTGTTTCTCATGAGTCTTTAAAATCTCAAAATAAAGAAAATGTAAATGTGATTGAAGACTACAAAATAATGGCAAAAAACATATTACGTGAAAAGATGACAATAGTTGCCGCAACCATGTACGGCTTTGATCAAGATACGAATGAATCTCTTTTTAGTGAAACTTTAAGAATATTGACCGAAATGGGGGTTACTGCATTACAAGCACATATTACTCCATATCCAAATTCCGAGTATTCTAAGACACTTTTAGAAGAAAACAGGTTAATCACGCAAGAGGCAAAATATTATAATGGATACACAATAGTTCATAAACCATCAAGAATCAGTCCATATGAATTGCAGAAAGGATTTATTGAAATTAGAAAAAAATTTTACTCTTTGCCATGTGTGATTAAGCGTCTTTTTCATCATAATCCACTAGCTTGGTGGAATTTTATTTTTTTCAATATAATTTATCATACTCCAAATTATCAAGCGATTCCGGGAGTTAATATAAATGAATGGTTGAAATATCTAAAGTCAATCGAATGAATGAACAAAAACAAGAAGTGTATGCAAACTTCCGTGCTATTTTTCTATTCCGCTTACCGAGCATTACGTTTCATTTCCGGAAAGTTTGACCACATCATCTTCATATATTTTGGAACAAAGGTAAGAAAAAAAATCGGATTGATTGTTGACAGTTTATTTGGTTCATACAACAAATAATTATTATATTTGCGCCGATATTACCAATTTTATTTATAACCCTTTTAAAACTTTTAGTATCATGGATTATGTAATGACAAACTATGGTTTGACGAAGGACAAACCGAACGATTGCTATGCACGGGTCGTTAATGTACATTCCTACACGGAAGAAGATGTGGCCGA
>JAITCT010000314.1 GCA_031282925.1 Dysgonamonadaceae bacterium
GTCGTCAAAACCTTTGCTTCACGTTATGCGAAACCCATTGAAGTCAAAGTAGAATTATTTACCTGGGAAAAACTTGATTACGTTGATCGAATCAGGAAAGAATTTTTCTAAGGTGCATGGCGCACTAAAACTGAAAAAGAATTAACTGATTTACAGGTTAATTCTTTTTTTTGAAACGATAAATTAATAAGGTCAAGGGATTTTAATTATTAACACTCTGTGCTACTGAGGTAGTTTTGTTGGAGAAAATAAGGTAAAAATAAGGTTATAACCGCATTGGGAAATTGGATACAAACCTCATTTTCACCTTATTTAAATAACAAAACAACCTCAGTAGAGAGCAATGAATTATGATAATATTCCTTTAACCTAATTGCCTTATTTATATCAACTTGTAACATTAAGTTGTACCTTTATTACATATTATACAATTTACATTAAGAAAAATTTATTTACAGCAATAATCAAATAAAATTATCAGTTTATGGACTTAATAACACTTTCGATGCCTGTTTACAATGTCGAAAAATACGTGGAAAAAGCATTACTTTCGGCATTAAACCAAACGTATAAAAATATTGAATTTATCATTGTTAATGATCGGGGATCGGACAACAGTATGGAAATCGTTCGTCGAATTATTTCCGGTCATCCCAGAGGTAAACAGGTTTGAATTATTGAACATGAACGGAATATCAGGCTTGGAGCCGGACGAAATACGGCTATCGAAAATGCCGAGGGGAAATATCTTTTTTTCATGGATAGCGACGATGAAATATCTCCCGATTGCATAGATAAATTATATGCTAAAATGCAGGAAGAAAATGTTGATTTTGTTGAAGGTGTTTGCCAAAACTTACATCGGTCGGGAGAAATAATCGGATATTTTATATATACATACTGGCCCAAATTTGAAAGGTCATTTGGAAATAGCGCGACAATTCTTTGAAAAAAGAAACCAATCATTATATTTCGGTATGTGGAACAGATTATATAATGTATCATTTTTACGCGATAATCAGATATTGTGTAACCCTACTCACTTGAATGAAGATATTATTTTTCCATTTCAAGTATTTCTTAATGCTTTTTCCTGTTCTTTCATTCCTGATATTACTTATTTTTATTATGACATTCCGGGTTCAATCATGAAGAAAATACAAAGTAAAACCATGACTTCTCGTTTTGGACTCCAATATGCCGAAGTGACTTCCTTTTACCGTAAATATGCACAAAATTACCGCAAAGAAAATATCTATGAATCTATTTTGCAAAAGATTATTAATTTTGAAATTTTTTATGCGACTGAAATTAGCAACAGCGCAGCCATTACCAAATCCGAAAAAAGGAATTTATAAAGACAACAACCCTGCTTCCTGTAAGTTTTAGAGAAATAGCTAAACTGAAAAAGAAAAAACTATTTTTTTATATCCTGTGGCTTATTTTTTAAATGCCATTCAAGGTATCTCTATTTAAATTAATTTTGTGGCTATCGGACAACAAAGAAAGAAAAAACAAAACATGCAAAATCCGAAAAGACACTCTTATCAAAATCAATAGCCCTTATTTAATCACCATAATTTTCGTAACAACCCCCTGACTCCCGTCGGAAGAAGCTGCAAAGACAAGATAAATCCCGGCTTTGACGATTTCGCCGGAACGGTTGGTACAATTCCATGTATATAAACTGCCTGCCGACTGTCCCTGATTGATTAGGTTTCCGGCCATGTCGGTAATTTTCACCGTAGAATTTTGCATCAATCCGGTAATGGATACCTGCGTGTCGGTGGCCGGCCTCACAGGATTGGGGAAAGCATGGACACTCGATGAAAAATCCGGTTTGCCGGACGTAACATGGCTCATATAAGAGCATAAGCCTTTATCCGTTCCGATAAAAATTTCGCCCGTTTCATCATTTACAGCGATGGAATTTATTCGGTTTGACAATATCGGACTGTTTGATGTATTGAAATTTTCGACGTGTATTTCATCATTATTCGATTGTTCAACGAAAAAAACACCGGAATTTTCCGAACCCAACCATTTACGGTCTCCTCCGTCAATCGCAATAGCATTTATTTTTTCTTTCTCAAGCGGATAGAAAGGGGATCCATACTCATCTTCATATATTATCCGAAAACATTTCCCGTCTGCAACTTGTTGAGGGGAGGTAAAAAAGATCAACCCGTTGTCGGTTCCTGCCCAAATTCTTCCGTTTGATTCTTCCGCCAGGCATAAATAAGCAGTAGCGCCGACATCCGTATTATTTTGGTCGAAAAATTTATCGGAAGCTCCTGTCATTTGATTGTCCGTATCCAGAACAATAATGCCGGAACCGAATTGTGGGGAAGACCTCCACATATTCAGCCATTTATAATTATTGCGGTCAATTAAAATCTTATTCGGACTCTTATTTTGCGACAAAGGGTCTATATAATAATTGTCCCATTTCCCGCCTGCCGAAAATGATACCATTCCCCTATCAACGTCGTGATTAACCATAAAAAGATTATTATTCCGGTCAAAAACCAGTCCGGTAATTCGGGAGTAACTATCCGTGTCGGGATACGGAGACTGAATGTTTCCATCAGTGTTCCAATGATTATAACGAGTTGCAAATGCATCGTTCTCAAATACATACAAGCCTTCGCCCCAGCTTCCTACAAAATACCGGTTGGGATTTCCCGGATCAACTGCTACCGATACAAAATCCTGGCAGGAAGGGATTCCTGCGTTCCGAGCAATTTCCTTTTCGTCGAAATTCGTCCACTGCCCGTTTTCATAAACCATCAGCGTACCTGCGTTGTTCAAACGGTCGGCTCCCCGTCCTCCCCCGACTATTAATAACTTATCTGCCGCAAAAGTCATGGAAAAATTCATATTTCGTTTGGGACTGTTAACTTTAATTCCTTCAACTATCTTTTCGTACTCATTGTCCGGTTTATAAATAATCGCCGCCAATCCTCCTCCATCGGGTAGCCCCATCCAATACCGGCCGGCCGAATTGCGGCAATCTATGGATAAAATATCTAACGACAATCGTTGCGGTTGATTGAAATCGGAATAAAGGAGAACTTCTCCGGGGGATACAATTGTCAATTTACCGTCCATAATTGCTATCTGTCGAACATCCCGGGCTAATTCTTGAATGCTTTTAGGTTGAACCAGATAATAAGCATTACCCCAAATGTGAATCACAAGTGTATCCTTAAAAACCAAGATTTTTTTTACCCATCGAGGATGATCCCCGTCAAGTACAAGGTCTTCAAAAGGCTTCCAATTTTCTTTATCCAGCAGGTTTGAAGAAACGGGCGCTTTTTTAATTCCTTCATCTGTAGCTGCCAACAGGTAATCACCCCAAAGGCATACCGATCGCGTGTTTCCCAAACGACAGTCGTCTTTGACTACCTTCCGGTCAAGATCAACAACGACAATCCCAAAACCGGTTGATATATAAGCATATTTCCCGATTATTTCCAAATTGTTGACGGTTTTATCCTGTATGTGGGGTTTGTCTTTGATAAAGGAAAGATTGTAGATTTCATTTTCACCCATGAAAATATCAATATTGGCATTCCCATAGACCAATACCAAAGCGTTGGATTCGGAACTGTACGCCATGTATTGGATGTCAATGTCGCTTAATCCCGTTTGGGTAGAATATAATTTTATTTCCTGATCTTCGGGATTATATGAGAGTAATGAACCGTCGTACGGACAGGAACCGTCGGATTTCAATGTATCGCTGTCGTAAACTGCAAAAATCAAACGGGGTGTTTCCACAACAATACGCGCATTATGGTAAGCTCTGTAGTACTTCCACTTGCCGACTTCAGCCAGGCCGCTCACAGGAAACAAGTTTATCAGCAAGCCGATAAAGATTACTGTTTTAATCAAGTCGTTTTTCATCCAAAAATTTCTTTAATTGTTCCACCGCTTTGGCGCGGTGACTGATTTTATTTTTCACATCAATTCCCATTTCCGCAAAGGTTTCCGCATATCCTTCGGGGACAAAAACCGGGTCGTATCCGAAACCTGCGTTTCCACGCGCTTCTTCGATGATTTTTCCCTTGACGGCGCCTTCAAAAAGATATTCTTTTCCTTCCGTAATCAATGCGATGACCGTGCGGAAACGCGCCGAACGGTCGGTTCGATTTTCCAATTCTTTGAGTACTTTACGTATATTGGCTTTCGAGTCTTTCGCTTCGCCGGCATAACGCGCCGAATAAACGCCCGGAGCATTATTTAAAGCTTTCACTTCCAAACCGGTATCATCTGCAAAACAGTCGTATCCGTAATGCGTTTTAATGTATTGCGCTTTCAGCAAAGCATTGCCTTCCAGCGTACCGGCCGTTTCCGGAATATCTTCGGAACATCCGATTTCATCCATAGACGCAATTGTATATGATGCACCCAGTATTGACCTGATTTCGTCCAGCTTATGTTTGTTGTTGGTTGCGAAAACTATTTTTTTATTCATGCTATTAGTAACGGATTTCCCTTTGAAAAATTATATAGCCCGGAGGTATTATTTTATTTGCAGGAATCCTTCTCCATAAACGCCGATTACAGAACTTTGGGATATAAATGCGCGAGGATCGATATGTTTTACGATACGGAAAATTGTTACCGATTCTGTCTTTTTAGCCAATACGACAACGACCTTCACCGATTTTTTAGAGTACCAGCCAACACCGTCCAAAATGGTACAGCCCCGATGTACATCTTGAATAATGGTGTCGGCAATTTCGGCATATTTATCGGAAAAAATAAAAAATTGCACCGATTGGCGGGCGCCGCTCAAAACCATATCAACCGTGTAGGAGGTAACCCCCATCACGACCAGTCCGTAAACGATTTTTTCAACGCTATGGAAGACAAGAAAAGAAGAGGAAATGATAACCACATCGCAAATTAACAGCCCCTTGCCGACGGAAATGTTCCGGTATTTATTGATAATAAGTGCAATAATGTCGGTTCCTCCCGTACTTCCCTTGTAATTGAAAACCAACCCGAGTCCCGTTCCGCACAACACGCCGCCCAGAATACAGTTCATAAACGGTTCGCCTTTGACAAGCGGCTCTTTGAAACAGGGTTGCAGGAGCGACAAAAGGGAACCGATAATGATTACGCTGAGAATGGTTCTGAAACTGAACTTAAATCCGAATATTTTAATGGAAAGAAGCAATAAGACGCCGTTGATACAAAAGTAAGTAATCCCGACGGGAATATGAGTGCCGAAGAAAACGATGGCCGCAATGCCGGTTGCGCCGCCGGTGGTGATTTCATTGGGCAGGAGGAAACCCGTCCAACCTAAAGCATATAATATCAAACCTGCAAGAATGATGCTTTGGTCCTGTATTTCCTGCAGAACAACCGCCCTGTTAATGCCGATGTTTTTGTTATGCTGCATTGCCGATTGTTTATAAGTTAACGAGTACACCAATTGACGCGCCCCGTTTACTTGGAAAATGCTTCCCTGTACTTCCCGTCCGATTCGTCGTCCATCATGCTCACATAGCTTCGATAGCGCGATTCGCTGATATACTGCGCTTCCATTGCTTTCCGCACGGCACATCCGGGTTCTGTGCGATGGCTGCAATTATTGAATTTGCAGTCGTGGGAAAACCGGAATATCTCAGGGAAATAATGCGAAATTTCGACGCCCTCCATATCAAACATGCCGAAACCTTTAATGCCGGGCGTATCAATAATGTAACCGCCTCCGGGCAACTCTATCATTTCGGAAAAGGTAGTTGTGTGCATCCCTTTGTTGTGATACTTGGAAATTTCCTGTGTTTTTTGCCGGGCATCGGGAATCAAGCGGTTGATAATCGTTGATTTCCCTACGCCCGAATGACCCGAAAACAATGTAACCTTATCTTTTAACAAATCTTGTATAAAAGATAAATCCTTGTCTTGCAAAGCGGAAATCGAATAGCAGGCATAACCGGTGGTTTGGTAAAGATGAATCAAGGCGTTCATATACTCCCTGTCTTCTTCGGAATAACAGTCGATTTTATTGAAAAGGATTAAGGCGGGAATCCGGTAAGCCTCTGTCGTGGCAAGGAAACGGTCAATGAAAGCAGTCGTCGTTACCGGATAATTGACGGTAGCGATCAGGAAAGCCCGGTCAATATTTGCCGCAATGACATGCGACTGTTTGGATAAATTGGAAGCCCGGCGAATCATGTAATTCTTCCGGTCTTCAATTCCGCTGATGGAAACGGTAGCGCCGGGATTTTCTTCAATCAGGACAATATCGCCCACCGCTACCGGATTGGTGCTTTTAATGTCTTTCAACCGGAAACTGCCCTTTAATTTGGCGTCAATCAAACGGCCGTCTTCGGTTTTCAACCGGTAACAATTGCCTGTGTTTTTGACTACGAGCGCTTTCATAGGATTGAGAATGGAGAATGGAGAATTAAGCATTTTGTCTTCTAACTCTCCATTTTCAATTCATACCGTCATTATTTCTTTTTCCTTGGCAGTCAGCACATCGTCAATTTTCTTGATGTACCTGTCGTGTAATTTCTTAACCGCTTCTTCGGTTTCGTCGCCATCGTCTTCGGAAGTGCCTTTTTTTATTGCGGCTTTCACGGCGTCGTTGGCGTCGCGGCGGGCATTCCTTACGCCTACTTTAGCGTTTTCGGCTTCGGTGCGCGACTGTTTCACCAACTGTTTGCGCCTTTCTTCCGTCAGGGGCGGGATTCCCAACCGAATGATTTCGCCGTTGTTTTCGGGCGTAATGCCTACATCCGAATCCTGAATCGCCTTTTCAACAGGTTTCATCATGCTCTTTTCCCACACCAAAATCGTAATCGTTTTTGCATCGGGCGTCGAGATGTTCGCTACATTGGATAAAGGAACCAGACTTCCGTAATATTCCACTTTAATTCCGTCCAAAATATGCACGTTTGCTTTTCCGGCACGGATGCGGGACAATGCTTCTTCCAGATAAGTTACGGAATGAAGCATTTTTTCTTCCGCACGCTGTTCAATGTCTTTAATAATCATAGGTAATAGAATTTTTCCTGCAAATTTATATGAAATTTTTATATATACAAAAAAGAAATGCGGAATAATTGCTACTCAATCCGCTCAAACAGCGTATAAGGCCTTAAAACCTCAGGAATCACAATACCGCCGGGAGTCTGGTTGTTTTCCAACAGAGCCGCTACGATGCGGGGCAAAGCAAGCGCACTCCCGTTCAAGGTATGGCACAACTGTATTTTTTTATCTTCTCCGCGATAGCGGCATTTCAAACGATTGGCCTGGTAACTTTCGAAATCGGATACCGAACTTACTTCCAGCCAGCGTTGTTGCGCCGCCGAAAAGACCTCAAAATCAAACGTCAATGCGGAAGTGAAACTCATATCCCCGCCGCAAAGCCGCAAGATACGCCAGGGCAATTCCAATTTTTCGACCAAAGTCTGCACATAATCAACCATTTCCTGCAAAGACTCGTAAGAACGTTCGGGCTTTTCAATCCTGACGATTTCCACTTTATCAAACTGGTGCAAACGGTTTAAGCCGCGCACATCTTTTCCGTAGGAGCCGGCTTCGCGACGGAAACAGGCCGAATATGCCGTATTTTTAACCGGCAAATCTTTTTCTTCCAAAATGACGTCGCGGTAAATGTTGGTAACGGGAACTTCCGCCGTCGGAATCAAATATAAATCATCCTGCCCGACATGATACATCTGCCCTTCTTTATCAGGTAAGTTTCCCGTTCCGTAACCCGACTCGGCATTCACCACGTAAGGCGGCTGAATCTCAACATAACCGGCTGCGCGGGCATTGTCCAAAAAGAAATTAATCAGTGCGCGTTGCAGTTGCGCCCCTTTTTGCTTGTAAACCGGAAAACCGGCGCCTGCAATTTTCACGCCCAACTCAAAATCAATCAAATCATACTTCTTCGCTAATTCCCAATGCGGGAGCGCTCCTTCGTACAATACGGGAATCACGCCGCCGGTTTTTTCCATCACATTGTCTTCGGCGCTTTTGCCTTCGGGGACACTGTCGGCAGGGAGATTGGGTATTTGCCAAAGCAATTCGGTCAGCCGTTTTTCGGATTCTTTCATATCCGTTTCCAGTTGCTTGT
>JAITCT010000342.1 GCA_031282925.1 Dysgonamonadaceae bacterium
GCTATTTACGTAACTTTGCAAACTTGAAATGAACTCTATTTGAAAAAACAACAATGAATTTACTAAAACAAATTAATTCTCCCTCCGATTTACGTTTGCTGAAACAGGAAGAATTGGTATTAATTTGCAACGAATTAAGGCAATACATCATCGAAATACTGGCCGAAAATCCCGGACATTTCGCTTCCAGTCTCGGTACCATCGAATTGACGGTTGCCCTGCACTATGCTTTGAATACGCCAAACGACCGCATCGTTTGGGATGTGGGACATCAAGCCTACGGACACAAAATCCTGACCGGACGCCGCGACTTGTTCCCGACGCTCCGGAAATTCGGAGGGATCGGCGGATTTCCCAACCCCGAGGAAAGCACGTATGATTCATTTATTGCCGGACATGCTTCCAATTCGATTTCCGCCGCCCTGGGAATGGCCGTCGCCTTGCAATTGAAAAACGAAATCGACCGGAAAATTGTAGCCGTTATCGGCGATGGCGCTATGACCGGCGGATTGGCGTTCGAGGGTTTGAACAACACTTCTTCAACACCGAATAATTTGCTGATTATCTTGAACGACAACAATATGTCTATTGACAAACCGGTTGGGGGAATGAGCGAATATTTGGTGAATATCACCGCATCGCGAACTTACAACAATATCCGGTATAAATTATATAACTCACTGAAAGAAAAAGGCTTTTTCCGCGAAGGTAAAAAAGAAGCCATTCTGCGCTTCAACAACAGCCTGAAAGCCCTGTTGACCCAGCAACACAACATATTTGAAGGTTTCAATGTCCGCTATTTCGGTCCCGTGGACGGCCACGACGTGAACGGCTTGGTGCGGATTATCAACAATATCAAAAACATGGCCGGCCCCAAACTGCTTCACATCCGGACAACCAAGGGGAAAGGTTTCGAGCCGGCCGAGCGGGAAGCCACCGTCTGGCACGCCCCCGGAAAATTCAACAAGGAAACCGGCGAGCGAATGGTACGGAAATCAAAAGACGAACCGCAATTGTACCAGGACATTTTCGGCTACACGCTGGTAGAATTAGCGAAGGAAAACGAGCGGATTGTCGGCATTACGCCGGCCATGCCCACCGGCTGCTCCATGATTTACCTGATGAAAGAAATGCCCGAACGCGCTTTCGATGTCGGCATTGCCGAAGGTCATGCCGTAACTTACGCCGCGGGACTGGCAAAAGAAGGCATGTTGCCGTTTTGCAACATCTATTCGTCGTTTATGCAACGCGCTTACGACCAGATTATTCATGATGCCGCCCTGCAAAAACTTGACATGGTGCTTTGCTTAGACCGGGCGGGACTGGTGGGCGAAGACGGCGCAACGCATCACGGCGTTTTCGATTTGTCCTGTTTACGCTGTATTCCGAATCTTACCATTGCTTCCCCGTTGAACGAAACGGCGCTCCGCAACCTGATGTTTACCGCAAGCCGGCCGGGAATGGGCGTCTTTGTCATTCGTTATCCGCGCGGAAAAGGAGAATTGAAAGATTGGGAACAACCCTTTGAAATACTGCCTGTCGGAAAAGGACGAAAGCTGAAAGAGGGGAAAGAAACGGCGGTATTGAGCATCGGCCCGACAGGAAATATCGCCGCCGAAGCCATTGAAAAAGCGAAAGAATCGGGAGTGGATGCGGCGCATTACGATATGATTTACCTGAAACCCATTGATACGGAGCTGCTGCACGAAGTCGGGAAAAATTTCCGGCGAATTGTTACGGTTGAAAACGGAACCGTTCAGGGAGGACTTGGTACGGCCGTCATGGAATTTATGATGGAAAACGGCTATAATCCGGCAGTTAAACGAATTGGTATCCCTGACCGTTTTATTGAACATGGAACGATTCCCGAACTTTATCGCTTATGCGGTATGGATGCGGAAAGTATTGCAAAAACGCTTCGGGATGGATGATTCCCCTCTCATTTTTTAATCCTGCCCTTTACATATAATATACAAAAGCTGCGCCACGGTTTTCCCAAAAAACGGATGAACCAAATCCGGCGCAATTTCGCTCAAAGGCTCCAAAACAAACCGCCGTTTATGAAAAAGAGGATGGGGAAGTTGCAGTTTTTCCGTATTCACAATGCATTGACCGTACAGAATCAAATCAATATCAATCAGGCGATCTTGATAAACATGAAACGTTTTTTCCCTGCGCCCGATTGCCTGTTCTATCGCCTGCGTTTGACCGAGTATTTCCATAGGATTCAATTCCGTTTCAACAGCCGCTACCCGATTGAGGAATTTATTTTCGGACACAAAGCCCCAGGGTTCGGTTTCATAGACAGAAGAAATAGCCGAAAAACTTCCCGTGTTTCCGGCTATTAACAATAAGGCTTCCTGCAAATTGAACCGCCTGTCGCCCAGGTTTGTACCTAACGCTAAATAGGCGGTCATAAAATCAGCATGGCGTCGCCGTAAGCGCCGAACCGGTAACCTTCCTTGATAGCTGTGTTATATGTATCCATAATAAAAGCGTATCCGCCGAAAGCGGCTGTTTGCATCAGCATGGTCGATAGCGGCATGTGAAAATTGGTAAGCAGGCAGGTCGCAACCGAAAAATCGTACGGCGGAAAAATAAACTTGTTCGTCCATCCCGTATATTCCTTTAAATGGCCTTTTGTGGTAACCGTACTCTCAATGGCACGCAAAACCGAAGAACCGACGGCGCAAATTTTCCTCTGTTCATCTTTTGCCTGATTGACCATTTCCACAGCTTCCAGGCCAACCATGAGTTCTTCGGAATCCATTTTGTACTTAGTCAGGTCTTCCACTTCAATATCCCTGAAAGTACCCAAACCGGAATGGACAGTAATAAAAGCAAACTTGCATCCTCTTATCTCCAGACGCTTCATCAACTCGCGGCTGAAATGCAAACCGGATGCAGGCGCAATCACAGCGCCTTCGTTTTTCGCGAAAATCGTTTGGTAGCGTTCCGCATCATCGGGAACTACTTCCCGCTTAATATAGCTCGGAATAGGCATTTCGCCCAAAGCATACAGCGCTTTTTTAAATTCGTCGTGAGGCCCATCATACAGGAAACGCAGGGTACGCCCCCTGGAAGTCGTATTATCAATGACTTCCGCTATCATCGAATCTTCTTCGCCGAAGTAAAGTTTGTTGCCGATGCGGATTTTCCGGGCAGGATCAACCAGCACATCCCAGAGCCTGAACTCGGCATTCAATTCGCGAAGCAAAAAAACTTCAATTCTCGCACCCGTTTTTTCCTTGTTTCCGCACAAATGAGCGGGGAAAACCATCGTATCGTTGAAAATAAAAACATCTTTATCTCCGAAATAACCGAGAATGTCTTTGAATATTTTATGCTCAATTTTTCCCGTTTTCGGGGAAACGACCATCAAACGCGATTCGTCCCTGTTGGGGACAGGGTGGAGAGCAATCAATTTGTCCGGGAGGGTAAATCTGAATTTTGAGAGTTTCATATATTTATATTCGTGTTAATTAGTGCATTAGTGGTTTAAAATTTTAAAATCATCAATTTTCATGCATTTATCTAATGTAATATTTCCGATTCTCGTCCGCTGCAACCCGATTAAGTGAGCGCCGGAATCCAGTGCGATTCCGATATCTCTTGCCAATGCACGAATATAAGTTCCTTTGCTGCAAACGACTCTCACTTCTATCTCATCCGGACGGAATGACAGTAATTCTATTTCTTCAATAACCAGTAATTTGGGCTTCAATTCTACCGCAATTCCCTTTCTCGCCAAATCATACGCCTTGTCGCCCTGCACTTTAACGGCCGAATAAGACGGTGGAATTTGTTTGATATTTCCTGTAAACCGTTGCAATACGGCTTCTACGGCTTCTTTTGTAATATGCTTCGTATCGTAAACCGCATCTACTTCCGTTTCCAGGTCGAAAGAAGGCGTTGTAGCGCCCAATCGCACAGTAGCAACATACTCTTTCGTAAGATATTGAAATTCGTCGATTTTTTTCGTTGCCTTTCCGGTACAAACAATCATTACGCCGGTTGCCAAAGGGTCTAACGTTCCCGCATGTCCGACTTTAATCTTCTTTACTTGCAGGAAACGGGAAATTTCACACCTTATTTTATTCACCAAATCAAAAGAAGTCCAGTGAAGAGGCTTGTCAAAATACAAAACTTCGCCTTCCTGAAAATCCATATTATATAACTTCAAGGTGGAAACCGCAGTAGAGCAAAAGTAAAATCAGCAAACCGGCCAGAATGCGGTAATAACCGAATGCCCTGAAGCCGTATTTGGTAAGAAATCCGATGAAAAATTTTATCGCCGCCATTGCAACGATGAATGCAACGATGTTTCCCGCTATCAACAGATTTATGTTATCAATCAATAATTGCCTTGACTCGTCTTCGAGCAGCAACTTCAACAATTTGTAACCCGAAGCGGCCGCCATAGTCGGCACTGCCAGGAAAAATGAAAATTCCGCCGCCGTTTTCCTGCCGAATTTCTGCGCCATTCCGCCGACAATCGTCGCCATTGAGCGCGACACGCCCGGAATCATTGCGATACATTGCGCCAACCCAATCTTAAATGCCTTGGAATCGGTCATTTCAGGTTCATCATTTTCAGGATAAGTAAACCATTTATCCACAAAAAGCATGAAAATCCCCCCTGTAATCAACATGGCAGATATCACCCAAACATTTTCGAGTAAAGAATCAATAAAATCGCTTGCCAAAAAACCAATTACGGCTGCGGGAATAAAAGCAATCAACAATTTGCGGTAAAAATCCCATGTCTGCCAAAATTTTTTCCAATACAAAACCACGACGGACAAAATAGCGCCGAACTGAATAATAACAGTAAAAGCTTTGACGAAATCGTCGCTTTTCACCCCCAAAATTCCTTGTGCTAAAATCATGTGTCCGGTGGAAGACACCGGCAAAAACTCGGTCAACCCTTCAACAATGGCTATAACGACCGTTTGAAACAAATCCATACTTTATTTTTTTTCGTCTTTGGTTTTTTTGAGAATTGCCCAAACAACCATGATGAAACCCGCCATCGTTACAATCGGTGCAATTACAATCCGCCGTGCATTGAAAACGGCAGAGTTAAACCCTGTTTCTTCGGTCGTTTTCGCTCCCGACATTAACCAGAATCCTGCGATAATCAATAAAACCGATATGGCCAAAATGATGAAATTTTCTTTTCCGAAAACAAAATTCTTTTTATCCATTGCTGTTAACATAAATATTTATAATTTTTTGCCTGTCAAATATGGTACATATCATCACTTTCCATCCTGACATAACGGTTTACGGCGAAAAATGTTGTTACGGTAGAAATAATTATGCCCAAAACCATCACCAGGCCGAATACCATATATAATGTATCTAAACTGATTATATCCGAAATTTGGGTGGTTCCGCCGCCTACCGAAGCATCGTCCAGCTTGTTTGCCAAATAATATAAAAGCCACAATAACATGCCGTTAGCGATAAAAGCAGCAACAATTCCTATCAGAATATTCGACCGAATGAAAGGCCACCGAATAAATCCGGCTGTGGCGCCGACCAGTTTCATCGCATGAATCAAAAACCGTTTGGAATACACCGTCAATCGAATCGTATTGTTAATCAAGGCCAGGGAAATAATAAACAAAACAATTGCCAAAATAAAAAATATGATTCCTAATTTTTTCAAATTCGTATTGACTAACTGTAACAAATCGTTCCGGTATTCGATGGAACTTATATTGGTTGAAAAATTCCTGATTGCCTTTTCTATGATGGGCAGGCTATCGGCCTCAGCATAGCGGGAATTTAGATTTACAACGATGATTGAAGGCAGGGGGTTGAAACCCAAAAACGCAGAAGGATCCTCGCCGATATACTGCTTAACGGCATCATCTTTAGAGATGTATTGAGCGCTTTTTACAAAAGGCGCTTTTTCCAGCTGCATCAGTAAGGAATTGGCTTGCCCCTCTTCCGTGTCATCCGCAAGAACAATATCAAACGAAAGGCTTTCCTTCATGTAAACGGATAACTTACCGGCAAATACGGACAATAAAAAAACCAGACCCAACAGGAAAAGTACCAAAGAAATACTGACACTAACCGTTACTTTTGAATTGATAAAAGTTATCGGTGAAATTGCATGTTTATTTTTCATTTTTTTATAGTATAAAAATTGCTAATCTTTTTTGGCGGGGCTAAAACTTCCCCAAAATGCCGCAAAAATAGAGAAAAAAACCGAATATCTTGTTGTTTTTGTTTTTTTTTAACAAACATCCCCAAAAAGTGTAGCCGTTGAAGCAGCCGAGATTTTTACCGTTACCCTGTCCCCGACCCTGTGTTTTCCTTTGTCGAAAATAACAACTTTATTCTGCGAAGTCCTTCCGAACAGTTGTTCGCGGGAGCGTTTGGAAAATCCCTCAACCAAAACGTCAAAGATTTTACCGATGTCTTCTTTATTCCGCATCAAAGAAAATTCCAGTTGCAAAGCAATAATTTCTTCCAAACGGCGCACCTTTTCCTTTTCGGGGACATTATCCGGGAAATGCAGGGAGGCATACGTGCCGGGGCGTTCGGAATATTTGAACATAAACGCAGCATCGAATCCGACTTCCCGCATCAACGAAAGCGTTTCCCGATGATCCTCTTCCGTTTCGGAAGGAAACCCGCAAAACAAATCGGTGGAAACCGCCGCTTCGGGAAGGATGCGCCGGATGGCTGCAATTCGCTCCAAATACCATTCCCGCGTATATTTCCGGTTCATGGCTTTCAAAATGCGCGAACTTCCCGATTGAGCCGGCAAGTGTATCTGCCTGCAAAGATTATCGTATTTGGCGATAACTTCCAGTGTTGCATCGCTCATATCTTTCGGATGAGAAGTTGTAAACCGGATTCTCATTCCGGGGACTTCCAAGGCTGCTAATTCCAGCAGGCGGGGAAAATCAACGGTTTCTTCCCCGTTTTTCCACAGATAAGAATTTACATTTTGTCCCAACAGGGTAACTTCCCGATAGCCTTGCTCTTTCATTGTCCCGACTTCCCGCAGGATACTTTCCGCATCCCGGCTCCGCTCGCGCCCGCGCGTATAGGGAACAATACAATAGGTGCAAAAATTGTTGCATCCGCGCATAATGGAAACAAATCCCGAAATTTTTACGCCGGAAATTTTTAACGGAACAACGTCTTTGTAAGTTTCCGTCGTCGAAAGTTCCACATTAACCGCTTTTTCGCCTTTTCCGACCGTTGCAATCAAATGCGGCAAATCCATATAGGAATCCGGACCTGCAACCAAATCGGCATGATAATTCGTAATCAGTTCTTCCTTCACCCTCTCGGCCATACAACCCAGTACGCCGACAATTAATTTTTTGTTCTTTTTCTTCAAAGATTGAAAAAATTGAAGCCGCGAAAGCACCCTTTGCTCGGCGTTATCCCTTACCGAACAGGTATTTACAAAAATTGCATCGGCTTCGTTAATATTATCGGTCGTTTCAAATCCATCCATTTGCATGATGGAGGCAACCACCTCGCTATCGGCTACATTCATCTGGCAACCGTAAGTTTCAATGAAGAGTTTCTTTAATTCGCTATCAGTAAAAGATTTCAATGTTTTTTCCATTCCTTTTTCCATATAATAACATCTGCTTCAAATTATTTTTAGAATTTTTAACACAAAAAAGACTGTTTTTTTACAAAATATAGTTGATTTATAAAAAATTTGTATTACCTTTGTATTCGAAAAACGTAAAATTTTTTCATAGTTAAGGTTTTGGTTAAATGGGTTATGAGTGGCTGGGAAGTCACTCATAATCATTTTAAATGTATCGTTTGTTTATATTTCATATTTTTCTTGTACTTTTGGGGTGCAAAAATAATTATATTTTATGGATAGTTTATCAGAATATATTCCTTTATTAATAATAATCGCTTCGGCCATTATTTCAATCGTGCGGAAAACTAAACAGCCTGCAAAAGCAACCGGCTTTCCCGAAGATATATTTGAACCCGAAGAACCGCAAGCGGAAAAGCCGGTTCCCGAGAAAAAACCGGTAACGCCGGGTTACCACACAATCCGGACTCCTGCAAAAAAAGAGCCTGCCGGTTATAAAAAAGTTGTCGAAACGCCGGAAATCAACGAATACGAAAGTATCAACATAGATCTTTCCGATCAGGAAGAAATGAAAAAGGCTATCATTTATTCCGAAATTTTCAATAGAAAAGATTTTTAACCGCAAAATAAACCGGACATTTCCTCTGTCCGGTTTTTCGGGTTGCTTTGCCAAAGGCTCGCAATTGTAAAAGTCAAATCATTTTAAACGTTTGGCAGGCGGGGTATTACCGGCAGCGGAACTTTCCCTCCGCCGGCGCAGGAAACAGCCTCGCGCCGGCCGGAGTTAAAAGGCGGCAAAAATCGCAGCATTGCATTTTTGCCGCCTTTCCTTTTAACCGGAAAAGAAAGCGGTTACCTGCGCTTCATATCCTGTATTTTGTGAAATCCATAAAAA
>JAITCT010000087.1 GCA_031282925.1 Dysgonamonadaceae bacterium
CGATTACCCAAAATGCGACTAATGCGCCGCCAATAAAATAAAATGTATTCATTTTTTCTTGTAAAAAATTTTACTTACATTATTGCAGACAAACGAGAGTGAGAAATATTTTATGAACAGTAGATTTTTTTGGAACGAGGGGGAAAAATTAGGGGGGGCGGAATTTCTCCCGCCCGCTGTTCACTGTTGATGTTATGCCACTTCCTGAACCCCGCTTTTCAGGGCGGTCAGCCTTTCCATAATCCGCTCATGGCGTTTGGTATATATTTCATTATACTTGCTTTTCGTTTCCGTCAACACTTCGGGAAAATGCAGCCTCGCAAACTCCAGCATCAGACAGGACTTTTTCGATACCCCGAAAGCATCGGACAGGTGCTTAACCAGAAAATCGCGACGGATAACCGTCTTTTGTTCCTCTTTCAGATTATTGATAATCGTAATTTTTTCCTCATCGCTCAAATGCCACCTGTCGGAATCTTCCGTAAATAACGCAAAATGTTTCCTTTTCAGGTCTTCCAGCATCGCAAAGTACAGGAGTCTGTCCTCAAATTCGGTAAAATCACTTTGCGGTATTTCTGTTTCACGAATGTATTTGCGCGTGTCATCGACAATGTTTTCAACCGCTATTTCCCTGTTGCGCGTGTCCTGCTTTTCGAGTTTCCGGATGGCGTCCGCTTCACCGGCGGGAGCCTGCGTTTCTTCATCCGGCAACAGAACATATCCGGTTATCACCTCGCTGGCGTTTACCGTAACCACCGGTTGGGCTTTTCCGTCCAGAAATAACTGTTCCACCCCGTCGCCTGCTTCCGTATATTCGGCATATCGGGAATAATACCCGCTTTGGGCTTCCTCATATTCCGCCCTGTTCCCGAAGTTTTCCGCTTTGGGTTCTTCGGGTTTTCGGGGATAGCGGTTAATGTGAGTTTTGCTCACTGCATAACCCTGTTCCGACAGTTCCGCAAAAACACCGTCGTTTTCCGCCGTTCCGTATGACGGTTGGCCGATTTCCATTCCGGGACATTTCTCAATCGCCGACTTGCAGGCTTCGACTAAATACCGCCTGTTCTTTTCACGCAGACAAAACAGGTTGCTGCACCTGCCTTCGCCGTCGGAAAATAGGGAATAACAGTTTGTATTAAACGGACATTTGGCGCACTCCGATTTGTCGAAACGGTAACGGCTCAAACCGTTGCAATAGTCGTTTTCAAGACGGCTGACAAATTCCCTTGCCGTCAGGTTACGCCAGTCGCCATAATAACTCGCCAGCTTGCCGGACAGATGTTTTTCGTAAACGTCCGACTGCACATCCGCACTGTACTTGCAGAGTTCCAGTGCAACGGTCATCGAAATGCCGTCGCCGGTTACAAGGTCTAAAATTTCATCCGTCAGTTCGTTCAGGCGCATCCGGTTACGGATGTATGTTTCACTTTTTCCAAAACGGACGGCAAGGCTTTCCACACTGTAACGCCCCGTGTCCGCAAGGCGTTTGTAGGCAGCCGCTTCCTCAATTGGGGACACATCTACCCGGCAGAGGTTTTCCGTAATCGCGGCCTCCAACGCTTCATCATCCGACATTTTGCGGACGATGGCGGGGATGGTCTTCGTGTCCGCCAGTACGGATGCCCTGAACCTGCGTTCCCCGCACACGATTTCAAACTTCCGGCCTTTCGGACGCACTAATACCGGCTGCAATATGCCGACCTGTTTGATACTCTCCGCCAGTTCCGTCAATTCGCTTTCGTTGACTGACTTGCGCGGATTAAAATCGCCTGTTACGATTTTAATCAATTCTACGGAAACAATACCTTTTGTTTCCACGTTCTCTGTTGAATTTACTTTCTTAATACTCATGATTTTAATTATTAAATGATTATTTTATTTCTGTCCCGAATAATTCGTTGAACGCCTTTACCACGTCTTCACGCCTGGAACAATTCCAGTAAAGCGATACGGGATGATATGGTTCAATATGTCCGATTTGATAGCCCATATCGCTTTTTGTCAGGCGTTTGTTCTCCCGTATTCTTCTTAGCGTACTTGGGAACAGTCTTGCAAAATTTTTCTTTTGATTAATAGAATTTACTGTGTTCATGTTCTTTTTTTTGTGGGGGCGAGATTTCCCCACCCCCTGTTAATATTACTTTTCCGGTTCGCTTAATTGCTTCATGATTAATAAACTGTTTAATTTATTTTGCTGTTTAACTGTTGATTATTCATCATCGTTTTTTAATTGAGAAAGTATATAATCAATCTCATCGTCAGTGATTTTAAGTCCTAAAATGCGTTTTCTCGCAATTACGTTTTTTCGGCCTAATTCCTGAACTGCCCGGTCATACAACAGCCTGTTTCCGGTTTCTCCATACGCGCAAAGCATCGTATCGCAAATCTCTGCAATCCTGTGTGTATATTCAGCTACTTTATTGTCACAGAGTTGCTTCCTGTGTGCAACGTGGTTCGTAATCCGCGTATCCAACTCTATCGGAAAATCATTTTTGATGTTTTCCGACATTTTTTTTAAGTCGCCTCCGAAACATTCGGCAAAATAACCGCCCATTTCTATCAACTTTTCAATCGCCTTAATTTCGGCTTCTTTACTGTAAACTTTTGTGTTCATACGCCTTATAATTATTTAACTGTTAATAAATTCTTTACTTCCTGTTCTTTGGACTTTGAAAAAATCCAGCCCGCTTTTTTCTGACCTTCGTGCGTCAGTTTCGGATTAAACCGTCCACCCCATGCCTTTAATCGGTCTTTAATTGCCCTTGTATCGCCAAATACGGCTAATGCCTTTTCGGAATAGTCCACTATCACATAATCGCCTGTAATTGCTTCGGGAGTGTTATTTATGGCAGTTTCGGCAACGATTACCGCCTTTGCATCATCGGGAACAATCTCCTCAAGCCGTTGCTGTTCAATGGCTTTTAACCGTTCGTCGTGTTCCTGCCGTTGCTGCTTTGCTGCCTGCTCCGCCTGTCTGTTCTGTTCGGCTTCACTCTGCAATACGGCGACCTCGAAAGCATCCATGAATTGTGGATTTTCACCGTCGAAATAATACCCGATGCCGAATTTCTGCGACAATGGACGGATTAAATCGCACTGCCCGAATTGTTTTGTACGCAAGTTTATCAGTTCGCAGGACAATCCTCATTG
>JAITCT010000026.1 GCA_031282925.1 Dysgonamonadaceae bacterium
CGGTGTAACGGTGTTGGATGGCCATTTCCGGCAACAGACGCTCAAAGGGATATGTTCCTCCCTGTTTTTTGCCGCAGGGCCGCTGCCGAACTCCGCCCCGCTGTCGGTGATCACGGCATCAACTTCCACACCGTACTGCCGTTTGAGGATATTAAAGGTTTTCAGGGCAGCAAACATCACTGTCGCCCGGGCCTTTTTGTCCTCGAGTACTCCACCCGGGACGGGCGACAGTGATGCCCTCAGACAGCTGATGACAGTCAATGTGAACTGATTACCCGATTCTGTTCATGATAATTTTCCTCCATTCCTGTTTTTGAACCCGGTGTAATCTGTTCAGTCCATGCCGCCTGCAGATGTTGCAGATGGTTGTCGGGCCGGGAACAGAGGCGGCATTTTCCCGCAATATATCCCGTATTTCACAGCGGTTGTCGCCCTGCCGTCGAAGATTGATAATTCGTTCTCCGGTTTGCAGGCCGACACGGTGCGTACGGTACTTCGGCCCACACCGTTGCGGTACAGGTGAGCCGGGAGAGGGATCCTGCCGGCAACGGCGGTATATTTTCATGAAGTTCCGACGGGAGAACCGATGACAGATACAGAAGTCCCGGACGGTCTTGAAGGCTGTACTTTCCCTGCGCCTGATTCGTTCGTACTCCCCGATGCAGCCCTGCATCCGGCGGGCAGGGATTTGCGACAGTAATGTTGAATTTGTCATTTTTTTCGTTTTTACATGTTCGTTATAAAGACAGCAACATGTAACGAATTAGTTGACTTTATACAGCTATGACGCAGTGGAGCTGAATAATCCCCGGTTGGTGCAAGGCACAGCCTCGCACCAACCGGGGGACATGTACTTCCGCAGCACACGGGCGTATGCACCCGTTGCCTGCGGGCGTATACATCCGTTGCATACGGGCGTATGCACCTGTTGCCTGCGGGCGTGTGCACCCATTGCATACGCATCCCACGGCTCATTTACTTAACTGTCAGGATTTTGTCGAATACTGCCGTGCGGGGATTTTTAAGCGGCTGCGTCCTGTTGAACTGCGTAGTAATCTCCAGCCGGTAAGTATCCGCAAGCAGTTCCGGTATCACAATCATCAGTTCCGAAGGGTTGTTGATGACGATGTCGTCGGGTGCTACGCGGTAAACGGCTTCCGGGTCGTCCCCGCTGCGGAACAGGACGCCTACGTCCGGTTTATCGCCCGCGACCCTGATCTTCTGTCCCGATATTTTCAGGTTGCGACCGGGGGTCAGCAGGTCGTTGACGGAGCCTGTTTTCATGTCTTCCACCTGTGTGATAACAGCGCCCGAATCGGCCACGCCCAAAACATCAACCGTTACGGAGGACAGTTCTTTGCGGAGTTCCGCTTTAGTGATATGAAATAAATAACATGTGAAAATTTATAATTATCTGTTGTACCCCCTAACCCCCTAAAGGGGGGACTTAGCCGTAGCAAAATACTCAATCGCACTGCCCCAAACTCCCCCTTTAGGGGGGGGGGTAATCATAAAACTGTTATATCTTGGGTTAATTCTTTGTTTGAGGTGCTATTTTTTTATTGCCATTAAATCCAATTAGGGATTAAAGCCCGGTAGAAAGATTGATTCCCCGTACAGGCACCCCGCATGACGTTAGTATTGTGCCCTGTGATATTGTGCCTGTGGAAATAATGTTGCATCTCTACGGGATGCAGGGTGTGGGCAGGGGCATTATTTTCTACCGAACTGTGCATCTCTGCGGGATACCGGTTCCATGTTCATCAACGTACATGCTAAAAAAAACAGCCCTCAAAAAAAGAATTAACCATATCTTGTTTATTTCGCAATCCCTTAGTAAATGAAATTGCAAAGCAGGGAAAAAACATTTATATTTGCAGCCGGATAATTTTAATTGAATAGTTATGAAAGACAATTATTGTGTAATCATGGGAGGCGGAATCGGCAGCCGTTTCTGGCCTTTCAGCCGTGAAAACAGGCCTAAACAGTTTTTAGATTTTTTCGGAACCGGACGTTCATTGATTCAGCAGACTTTTGACCGCTTCGCTCAAATCATCCCTGCGGAAAATATTTATATCGCAACCAACCGGAAATATGCCGGTTTAGTGAAACATCAGTTGCCGAAAATATCCGGCAGTCAAATTCTCCTGGAGCCAACCCGCCGGAATACGGCGCCGTGTATTGCCTATGCGTCTTACCGGATACGCTCCGCCAATCCCAATGCCAACATCGTGGTTACTCCTGCCGACCACCTCATTTTGCATGAACAGAATTTTCTCAAAAACATACAGACAGGATTGAATTTTGTAAATAAATTCCCTTCTTTGCTTACTTTAGGCGTAAAACCCAATCGTCCGGAAACAGGTTACGGCTATATCCAAACCGAAGAGGGCGGAAATGATAACATCCAAAAAGTGAAGGCTTTCACCGAAAAACCCAACTGCGAACTGGCAAAGGTGTTTTACGAAAGCGGCGAGTTTTTCTGGAATTCGGGGATATTTATCTGGAATGTTCAAACGATATTAAATTCTTTCCATACGCACCTGCCCGACATAACTGCGCGTTTCGATCTGGGTCGGGATAAATTCAACACGCCTGCCGAAGTTGCATTTATCGAAGAGCAGTATCCCATGTGTCCGAACATTTCAATTGACTACGGAATCATGGAAAAAGACGACAACGTGTATATGTTAATGGCTGATTTCGGATGGTCGGATTTGGGAACCTGGGGTTCGCTTTATGATTTGGCGGGAAAAGATGAGCAATCGAATGCCTTGTTAAAAGGGGAAGCGCTTTTCATTGGCAGCGCGGGCAACCTTGTTACTGTGCCTGAGGAAAAATTAGCCGTAATACAGGGGCTTGATGATTATATCATCGCCGAATCGGATGGTATTCTTTTGATTTGCAAAAAATCGGACGAACAGAGGATTAAACAGTTTGTTGCGGATGTGAACCTGATGTTTGGGGATAAATATTTGTGAGCAGACAGTAATCCAGAATAACCATAGCCGCCATAGCTTCCACAACCGGCACGGCGCGGGAAAGTACGCAGGGATCATGCCTTCCGTGTACTTTTAACAGGATTTCGTTACCCTCTTTATCAACCGTTTGCTGCACCTTGAATATCGTAGCCACCGGTTTGAAGGCCACGCGAAAATAAATATCCTCCCCGTTGGAAATACCTCCCTGTATTCCCCCCGAATGATTGGTTTTAGTGCCGGTTTTTCCATCCTGTTTGAGGTAAAAAGCATCATTCATTTCGGAGCCTTTATACCGGACGCCTTCAAATCCCATCCCGTATTCAAATCCTTTTACCGCATTGATGCTCAGCATGGCATTCCCCAAAGCGGCATGCAGTTTCCCGAAAACGGGTTCGCCCAGTCCGGCGGGAACGCCGCGGCATACGCAGGAAACAACGCCTCCTACCGTATCTCCTTCTGCTTTGACTGTTTCGATCAAATCAATCATCTGTTGCGCCTTTTCCGGATCGGGACAACGAACAGGACTGGATTCTATCCGACTCAAATCCAATTCGGTATATGATTTATCCAAACAAACAGTCCCCACTTGCGAAGTATAGGCAACAATTTCAATATCGCTTTTTCTCAAAACCAATTTGGCAAAAGCCCCGGCCACAACCCTTGCAATCGTTTCCCGGGCAGAGGAACGGCCGCCGCCCCGGTGGTCGCGGATCCCGTATTTTTTCTGGTAAGTATAATCGGCATGGGAAGGACGGAAAACATCTCTCAGGTTATCGTAATCCAAAGCATGTGCATTGGTATTTTTCACGATGAAACCAACAGGCGTTCCCGTCGTTTTACCCTCATAAATGCCGGAAAGAAATTCTACTTCGTCAGCTTCCCTGCGGGGCGTAGCGAGAGGGGACTGTCCCGGTTTCCGCCGATTCAATTCGTTTTGAATAAACAGCTTATCAACGGGTATGCCGGAAGGACAACCGTCTATTACGCCGCCGATTGCTTCTCCGTGCGATTCGCCGAAAGAAGTCAAACGAAATATATTTCCGAAAGTATTCATTATTTATTGCTGATAAGTCTGTTGAATTGCTGATGAGCTTGTCGAATCAATGGTTGATGAGCCTGTCGAATCAATGACACCCTGCGCAGCTCGATTCATCACCGGAATGGCAGTGACTGCAGGCAGAACCGTCATTCTGTGTCATTGCGGCAATTTCCTGCGGAGTAACTTCGTGTACGTCAATCACCGTACCATCGAAATACAAAGTTTCGCCGGCCAGAGGATGGTTAAAATCCATTACAACAACATCCGGCTTTATTTCCAGCACGGAGCCCATCAACCGGTTTCCCTGTGCATCCGTCATTGGAAGCGTTACACCTTCGGCGATCTCTTCATCGTTGAATTTCCCGTCAACTTCAAATATCTTTTTAGGTAATTCCACTACATTTTCCTGTATAAATTCCCCGTAAGCTTCTTCCGGGCTCAGGATAAACGAAAACGTATCGCCTGTATGCAATCCTTCGATATTTTTTTCGAATGCTTCAAGCATCATACCCATGCCGAAAATAAAGGAAAGCGGATGTTCTTCGGTTGCGCGTTCCATCAGTTCGCGCTCGCCCTCCTGCTCTGTTTCTACGGTTAAATCGTAGGTCAATGCTACAAATTTGTCTTCTGAGATTTTCATGTTTTTTATATATAAATTCAGGGCGCAAATTTACATGAAATTTTTCAATTACACACAGCAGTACGGATAAAAGTCTGCGATTGAAAATTCCTTGTAAAAATCGCCTGCAATACAATAAAATTCAGTAATTTTGTCATTGGCAAGCTGCGCCGTAATTTTTATTTAGCGTATTGATTTTGAAATATAAAGACAATAAAAATTAGCCTGCTTGCCGGTTTTTATACTTTTCTTACGTCAAACCCGGGTTATAAGAAATACAAATGAGATTTTACATGTTTCTTTCTTTCCTGCTGCTAACTGCCTTCTATATAAAAGGGCAAACGCAACAGTCGCATCCCTTAAAAAAAGATACGTTGAATTTAGCGTTGAAACAAAACCGGAAATTTTGGAAGCGAATGGCAGTTCCTTCCGTATTTTTCGGCCTGTCGGCCCTCTCATGGCGCGGGCGGGAAGATGTGCGAGCCATACGCAACCGGTATATACCGAATTTCAACTGCCGGCTGGACGATTACATGCAATATGCTCCGGCAGCAACTGTATTTGCATTGAATCTGGCGGGGGTAAAAGGAAGGAACAGACCGGTTCGTGCCGCAATAAACTGTGGAGGCAGCCTGCTGATTATGAGCGGCCTTGTCAATGCGGTCAAATATTCGAGCAGGGTTACGCGTCCCGATGAAATGGCAAACAACTCTTTCCCTTCCGGCCATACGGCGATGGCATTCATGAATGCCTCGTTTCTGCATAAAGAATACGGGCATGTCAATTCTTTATACGGCACACTCGGATACACATTGAGTACATTTACCGGAATCAGCAGGATTTTAAACAACCGGCACTGGCTTCCCGACGTACTGGCCGGGGCGGGTATAGGCGTCTTATCCACGGAATTGAGTTACCTGATTGTTGATAATATGTATAAGAACAGAGGCGACTTCTTTTCGGATTTTGATACACGGGTGGAACTGGAAAAACCATCTTTCCTGACCATTAAGGCGGGACAGGCTTTTTACCCGAATATCCGTTCCTCTCAAAAGCCCGGACTGGAAGGCGCTTTGGAAGGCGCTTACTTCTTTAACAAAAAATGGGGCATTGGCGCCGAAATCGGGTTCATGCACATTCCTTTCAATAAGGAAAGTTTAGACTCCTACGATTGGGCGCTTATATCGGAAACGGTTTCCATTCCCGATATAAGCGCCCAATCCTCAGGTCTGGCGTCGTTCATGGCCGGCGCATATTATTCAAAATATTTGGGGACTAAATTTATACTGCAAGGAAAACTGTCTGCCGGTATGGGAATATGTGTGGGAGAGAATATCAGTACCGGAGGCAGGCGGAATATGGAAATTCCATCCAAGGGATACCCGTCAGGCAAAATTCGGATGGTTGGCGCGGGAATTTCCGCCACGGCAATGCTTGCTCCTGCAACCGGACTTTCATTGTATGCCGATTACAAATATGTTCAATCGAAAATGAATATACCACATGCAAATATTTTATCTTTTGGCGCCGGACTTGTTTCTTTTTTCTCTTTGTAAACAGCGAATGACCGCCTCACAGCCCCTGTTCCTCTATAGCGCGTTACTTTTTAAAGGAATTTTGCAGAGGATTTATGGAATACCCGAATACGGCACAGAACAGGATATACCGTCCGGGCTTTTCGGAAACATTCGTGTCGGCTAAATACGACAATGAAATCAAAGCGGCGGGGAAAAACTCGAAAAAGTCGAAAAGCTCGAAAAGGAAAAAGAGGAAAAGCCGGCCAAAGTCCGGGCGGAATACGGGGACAAATCATTTACCATTCAGGTTGCGCAAGCCATAGCAAGTACTGCAATGGCGGCTATCAACGCCTATTCTTCTGCGGCTGCCATACCGGTAGTCGGTACGGTGCTGGCGCCTATTGCTGCTGGCGTTGCTTTGGCTGCCGGCATGTTGCAGGTGGCCACCATCAAAAAGCAACACGAAGCCGCCAAAGCCGGATACGACTCCGGCGGCTTCACCCCCACAGGTCCCTGGAATAAACCCCAAGGCGTAGTACACTCCGAAGAATTTGTCGGTAACCGATTTGCCGTCCGGAACCCGGTCATCCGGAAAGTATTCAATATTGTGGACGAAGCCCAAAAAAACAATACCGTTTCGGCGCTTACCGAAAAAGACTTTGCAAGGGCGCTCAACTACCGGGAGGCGGAGAACCGGTATCTGGTATCCGGCATTTCATCTGCCGTGTCTTCAGCCGGAGGAGGAAGGGAAAACGAAACGCAAATCTTGGAATCCATCGCCGGATGGCTGAACCGCAACGCGGAAGTTACCGACAGGCTGAACAGACGCCTGGATGAACCGTTCATCGGCGAAGTCTCCATCACAGGCCGGAAGGGTATAAAGGAGAACCTGGACAGGTACGAAAAACTGATTAAAAATGCATCCCGATGACCGAACTGTTTATCGACAGACAGCCGGTTGTTTTGCCCAAAGATTTTTCTTTGGATGTTACCGCCGAAAATCCGTTTTTTACCAAAAACGGAACATCCACCCTTGAACTGACGCTTTCCCTGTCGAATCCGGAGAATGCCAAAATATACCGGCATTG
>JAITCT010000094.1 GCA_031282925.1 Dysgonamonadaceae bacterium
CAAAAATATAATTAATATGAACACAAACATTGCTATTTTAGTCGGAGCATTAGCCTTCGTTGTTTTTTTAACTCTCATCGGCATTTTGTCGCGTTTCAGAAGATGTAAATCGGACGAAATCCTGGTTATTTACGGTAAAACCGGCGGAAACCGCTCGTCGAGGTGCATTCAGGGCGGGGCGGCGTTTATCATTCCCGTTTTGCAAGGCTATGCCTACATGTCTTTGAAACCGCTTCAATTTGATTGTAACCTCCAGAAAGCGCTGTCTTCGCAAAACATCAGGGTTGACGTTCCCACAACCGTAACCGTGGGTATCAGCACCGAACAGGATGTGATGCAAGCTGCCGCCGAAAGGATTTTAGGCCTGGGACGCCAGGACATTGAAGATTTGGTTAAGGATATTGTTTACGGACAAATGAGAACGATTATCGCCGACATGACGATCGAAAAACTCAACTCCGACCGCGACGAATTTTTGGCAAAAGCCAAAGGGCTGATTGATACCGAACTGCGCAAAATCGGCTTGTACCTCATCAATATCAACATTACCGATATCCGCGATGAAGCAGGCTATATCGTCGCCCTGGGAAAGAAAGACCAGGCAAAAGCCATCAATCAGGCCAATGTGGAAATCTCTACTGCCGAACGCGAAGGAGAAATTAAAGTCGCCGAACAGCTGAAAATCAAAAACGCAACGGTGGCCGAAACGAAAAAAGAAGAACAGATTGCTATCGCCAATGCGCAGCGGGACCAAAGCATTTCGGTAGCAAGAGCCGAATCGGAAAGAGATTCGCAGGTAGCGGAAGCAAAAAAAAACAGGGACGTTAGCGTTGCCGCTTATAATTCCGAAGCCCGTATCGGCGAAATCGAAGCCAACAAAAAAATCACCGTTTCCAACGCGGAATTGGAAGTCATCAAGGCGCAATCGCAAGGCCTGGCGCAGTCGGCCGAAGAACGGGCGCTTGCCGAAATCGAAAAAAACAAGGAATTAGCCCGCCGCGAAGCCGAAGAAGCAAGAGCCGGACGCACGGAATCCGCATTGAAAGCCGAACAAATCGTTCCCTCCGAAATTTCCAAGCAACAAAAATTGATTGATGCGGAAGCCTACCAATTGAAAGTGGAAAAAGAAGCGGAAGCCAATGCCAACCAGGCGCGTATTGAAGCGCAGGGCCGCGCCGACGCCATTACCGCCGAAGGTTTAGCCCATGCACGGGTAATTGAACAACAAGGTTTAGCCAAAGCCTCCGCCGAAAAAGCATCCTTACTGGCGCAAGCCGAAGGATTTGAAGCCATGGTGAAAGTGGCCGAAAACAATCCGCAAGTCGCTATCCAATGGAAAATGGTCGAACAGTGGAAAGAAATCGCAGCCGAACAGGTGAAAGCCTTTGAACACATCAACTTAGGAAATGTCAACGTCATGGATACCTCTCAAGGCGGCACGCTGACCAACCTGCTTACAAGTTTGGTTTCGTCGGTTGCGCCCGTTACGGATATTATGAAAACGATTCCCGGAATCCCGAATGTATTGAAGATAAAGGATACGGAAAAAGAATCATAAAATTATGCCTATCAAAGTAAATCTGGATGTAATGATGGCTCGACGAAAGATTTCGCTGAACGAACTTTCGGAAAAAGTCGAAATCACTCCTGCAAACCTCTCTATTCTGAAAACCGGCAAGGCAAAGGCTATTCGTTTCAGTACACTGGCAACGCTGTGCAAGGAATTGAATTGCCAGCCGGGGGACATACTGGAGTATGAGGGAAATATGAATTGAGAATTAAAAAATAAACACAATGAAGAACTTTTTTACAATGTTATTCGCCTCCATTTTAGGCGTATTCATCGCAGGATTTATCCTGTTCATCCTGTCTGTCGCATTTATTACAGGGATAGCCTCCATGAGAACTGACCCTGCTTTCGTTTTGGAACCGAAAACGGTGCTTGAAATAGATTTAACCGGCGTAATCAACGACCGTGCGGATGACAATCCGTTTTCCTTTTTATTGAACGAGACAAAAGTTTACGGATTAAATGATGTTGTCGCCGCCATCAAAAAGGCAAAAGAGAACGACAAAATCGAAGGAATCTACCTGAAGGCGGGAATGCTTCAAACCGGTTTTGCTTCCGCCCGGCAAATACGGGAAGCCCTGCTATCGTTCAAAGAAAGCGGTAAGTTTATCGTTGCTTACGGCGATCAATACGCGCAAAACGCGTATTATGCCGCATCGGTTGCGGATCGGATTTACCTGAATCCCGAAGGCATATTCACTTTCCAGGGTTTAGGCATGAACATTCAATTTGAAAAAGGATTTTACGAAAAATTGGGCGTCGAATGGCAAGTCTTCAAAGTCGGGACGTTCAAGTCGGCGGTTGAACCGTATATCCTGGATAAAATGAGCGATGAGAACAAAGAACAGCGCACTTCGATATTGAACGATATTTGGGAAACCTTGTTGGCGGACATTTCGGAGAGCCGCAACATTCCGGTCGAAAAACTCAAGCAGTATGCCGATGAATGTATGACTTTTGCCGATCCGGAAACAATCGCGGCAAATCAATTTGTCGATGGCCTCAAATACAAGGATGAAGTAGAAGCCGACCTCAAAAGGCAATTAGCCCTGGCGGACGACGAAGATTTGAAAATTGCCCGCGTAAACAATATAAAATCCGTTCATTCGGGCATAGAAAAACTCAGCAAAGATAAAATCGCCATCCTGTTCGCAGAAGGTACAATTATCGGCGATGAACAGGCACAGTTTTTCAATTCCGGAACCATTACCGCTAAAAAATACATGGAAGAAATCAACAAACTGAAAAAGGACAAAGACGTCAAAGCCGTTGTATTCAGGGTAAATTCCCGGGGCGGGAGCGCTTTTGCCTCCGAACAGATTCACCATGCGGTGAAAGCCTTGAAGGAAGTAAAACCGATAGTCGTTTCGATGGGCGACTATGCAGCCTCCGGCGGATATTACATTTCCGCGCCCGCAAGCAAAATCGTTGCCGAACCGACTACAATCACCGGTTCTATCGGCATTTTCGGTTTGATTCCTTCCGGCGCCTCGCTGGCCGGAAAAATAGGGACAACATACGATCAAACAGGTACCGGTAAATTTTCAAATTTCACCCGTGAAACCGTCAGTATACCGCTGCTCGGCGCCGACCTGGTTCTTTCCCGCCCCTTTGATGCCGACGAATCGGCCATCATGCAGGCATACATCGAAAGAGGCTACGACACTTTCCTGAGCCGTTGCGCCGAAGGACGCGGGAAAACCAAAGCGGAAATCGATTCCATAGGACAGGGCCGCATTTGGAGCGGGAATCAGGCTTTAGCCAACGGATTAGTCGATAAACTGGGCGGAATTGACGACGCCGTCGAAATAGCCGCCAATTTAGCGGGAATCGAACAGTATTCCATCGGGGAATATCCGCAGCAGAAAGATTTTTTCTCCCATTTAATGGAAGAATCCTTGAAAAACGCAGAAACGCGAATAATGGAAGTTTTCATCGGAAAAGAAGCGTTGAAACAAAAACAAATATTGAATGCATGGCAAACGTTTGACGTCAGGCAGGCGATTTTCAATTAAAATTGATAATTACCGCCAGCCGTCATTGCGAGCCGTGAAGCGGCGAAGCAATCCGGAATTGTATACTGCGCTATTCTCCGGATTGCTTCGCCGCTTCGCGGATCGCAATGACGTGGTGGGGCTTTTCCTGTTTTCCGCATTGGGACACCCTAAAAATTTTTCAGGATTATTTGGTATAGCTCAGTTTGTTGTTCGTCCATGTTAAGCAGTCTTGTTTTGATATGTTTGGATTCGGGCAATTGACAGGTTATCTGATACATATTGTGCGTTATCTCACTGGCCATTTTCAGTGATAACAAAGATTTCTCTTTTCGGAGTACTCGCTCCGGTTCCTTAGTATATGCAGTATGCCGTGAAAGCGATGCAAATATGGGCTTCAATCCGGCGCCCGAGTCGGTGGTAAACAGGGCGTATGCGCAAATCTGTTTTGGACATTCAAAAAGCCCGTTCGATCTCAGAAAGATTCCTGTAATTCTCCAAAACCATGTCATCGGACAATTTCGTATTGGTGATATACCCTTTCAGTCCGTCCCAGAGGGCATCCTCTTCAAATTTTCGGTAATCAATATTCACCTCTATCTCCCCCTCTAATTGCAGGTACTTGTTGTATCCTCTGTTGTTGATGCTGGATTTGGTCAGTTTCCCGGACTTGATACGCTTTTCAAGCCGCTTCAACCCCTTCTCTCTATTATAGGCATCCTTCTTTGCCCTTTTGCCTGCATAATGGACGATAAGCCTGGTAGTTTCATTTTTCTTGAGCGTATAACACGCACCCTCCGTATATGTTTGTCTTACAACCTGCTCTTGTATGGCTACGGTCTCGTTTTTCAACCGGGCACCGATAATATACTCGTAACCGTTTTCCTCCAATGCCTTGATGTTTGGTTTGGACAATAATCCCGAATCGGCGATTATCACCGGCTTCCCAAGGTTGAACTTTCCGCTCATCTTTTCCAGAAAAGGAATCAATGTATGGCCTTCATACGTGTTTCCTTCGAAAATATCATAACCGATGGCATATCCTCCCGAACCAACCAAAAGTCCGATGAAGATTTGAGGATTGCTGTGTTTGCCATCTTTTGAGAAGCCCGCCTTACGCAAATCGTCCTCATCACTCGCCTCGAAATACAGTGTCGTCATATCGTAGAAAACCACATGGATATCACCTCCGAGTGTGCGACGGGTATGCGTAAAGGCAATCTGTTCCACAAACGGTTTGAGGCAATCATTCAACTTGTCGAGAAAACGGTAAACGGCATCCACATGGATGATTTCTCCCTGATAACGGTAAAGATATTCCGTGGTCTTCAACTTGCTCAAAGGAAAAGCCAATCGTGAGATTACCAAATGGCGAAACAGTTTCTCTTTAATACTCCCAAAGCCGATATGGTCATAAATACGTCCGAATATCAACTC
>JAITCT010000113.1 GCA_031282925.1 Dysgonamonadaceae bacterium
TGGATGTTCCGCCTTACGTAATTTTTCAGGATGTATCCCTGGAGGCGATGGCAACAACTTATCCGGTTACTATTGAGGAATTGCAAAATATTCCGGGTGTTGGCGCCGGAAAAGCCAAACGTTACGGACAGGAATTTATCGAACTCATCAAAAGGCATGTGAATGAAAACGAAATCGAACGTCCCGAGGATTTAAGAATCCGCACGGTAGCAAATAAATCCAAACTGAAAATTGACATCGTTCAAAGCATTGACCGAAAAGTGGCCTTAGACGATATTGCCCTGGCAAAAGGATTGGAATTTAATGAATTATTGAGTGAAATAGAAGCGATTGTTTATTCGGGAACCAAAATCAATATTGATTATTTCATCAATGAAATCATGGACGAAGAACATGTTGAAGATATTTACCGCTATTTCAAGGAATCGGAAACGGACAACCTGGAAAAGGCCATTGAAAAAATCGGGAACGAATATACCGAAGAGGAAATCCGCCTGATGCGGATTAAATTCCTTTCCGAAATGGCGAACTGAGGAGGCTTGATTTTCCTCATCCTGCAATACAAATATAGCCGGCTTTTTCCAAATCATTCCAAAATCCGGGATAGGATTTGGAAACAACTTCCGGCTCGCGGATGCGGATTTTTCCTGTTTTCAGGCACACGGGGGCAAAAGCCATTGCCATCCGGTGATCTTCGTAAGTAGAAATAACCGGGTCGGGTTCCGGTTCGCAACGTTCGCCTCCCCATTCCAGCAAACCATCCGCCGGACTTTTAACGAGACAGCCCAATTTTTTCAATTCGTTTTGCAGAGCCGAAATACGGTCGGTTTCCTTTATTTTCAGGCTTTGCAATCCGCTGAACCGGAAAGGGATTTCCGACAGGCAACAAGTAACGGCTAAGGTTTGCGCCAAGTCAGGTTCGTTCACGAAATTATACTGAAAGCGTTCCAAGCGGATTTCATCTGTTGGAAGCCGTGTCAAATGTACATTGCCGGACGGTAAAAAGTCTGTTTTTATTCCTAAGTTTTCAAAAATTTCCGCCGCTTTCGAATCGCCTTGCAAACTGTTTTTTTCCAGTCCCGACAGTTCTATCTCCGAATTTCCCTGTGCCAAAGCAGCCGTTTCATACCAGTAGGAAGCCGCCGACCAGTCGCTTTCCACTTTGAAAGGCCGTGCGGTATAGATTTGCGGAGCAATCCGGATGATGTTTCCTTCCCAAAACGTTTTTACTCCGAACAGTTCCATCAGGCGGAGCGTCATGTTGATGTACGGGCGGGAAATGATGTTTCCTTCCAGGCGGACGGTCAGTCCTTTTTCCATTGCCGGGGCAACCATCATCAGAGCCGACAAGTATTGCGAGCTTACGCTTCCGTCTAAAACGATTTCGCCGCCGCGCAGTTTTCTGCCTGCAATTTGCAGCGGTGGAAATCCTTCTTTTTCCGGATAATTGATTTCCGCGCCGGTTTGCCGTAAAGCCTCCGCCAAAATCCGGATGGGACGATTTTTCATTCGTTCCGATCCGGTAATCATTCTATATCCCCGACATTGGGAAAAGTAAGCGGTCAGGAAACGCATGGCCGTTCCCGCCGCCCCTATATTTACAACTGCATCTCCCGATTCAAGCGCTTTCAGCATGACTTGGGTATCGTCGCTGCAGGAAAGGTTTTCGACAGGAAAAACGCTGTTGCTTAAAGCCTTTAGAATCAATGCGCGGTTGCTGATGCTTTTTGAGGCGGGTAACAGGATTGATGCCGTTATTTTTTTTGGGGGACGGATTGTATAAACTGCTTGCATAATTTTATTCTTAATTATATCCAAAATACAATACAAAAGTATGAACTTTGATTCGACTTGCGACTTATATTTGCGCGGGCATGATTTTGTGCATTTTCAATATGTTTTTCCCTCCTCATTCCCTGAAATAAACCCGCTTCACACGAGGCGAAACGGAAGTCAGAATTTCGTAAGGAATCGTCTTCAATTGATGCGCCAAATCGGTAATTGTGATTTCCTTTCCGAAGACAATCGCCTCGTCGCCTTCTTCCGCACAGGTATCCGTAACGTCAACCATACAAATATCCATGCAAATATTGCCGATGAAAGGGCATTTTTTCCCTTTAATAAACACCTGTCCGAACCGGTTTCCCAAACGGCGGTCTAAACCGTCGGCATATCCGACAGGCAGGCAAGCTATGCGGGAATCACGCTCAAGAATACCGTTGCGGCTATAACCTACCGTTTCATTTTTTTTGACGTCCCTGATTTGCAGGATGCGGGTTTTGAGTGTCGCAACCGGTTCCAGAACATTCGGATCTACCGCCGAAATTCCGTACAGGCCGATTCCCAACCGCACCATATCCGACTGCGCCTCAGGGAAACGTTCTATTCCGGCAGAATTGAGTATGTGTTTGAGAACAGGATAGTCAAGTTCTTTTTCCAAAAAGGTAACCTTTTCCTTGAAACGGCTGAGTTGCATCTGTGTAAAATCGTCCAAAGCCGGTGAATCGCTTCCCGCCAGATGGGAAAAGACCGATTTCACCGCAACGCCTTGTTGATTATCCAATTTTTCGACCAATGCCGGCATATCGTTTGTATCGAAACCTAAACGATTCATGCCTGTATTTAATTTGATATGAATCGGGTAATGCAAAATTCCCCGCCTTTCGGTTTCCCTGATAATCGCGTCGAGAATGTTGTGGTTGTAGATTTCCGGCTCCAGGCGGTACTCAAACAAGGTTGCGAAAGCATGTTCTTCGGGATTCATCACCAGGATGGGCATGGCAATTCCTTCGCGCCTCAATTCCGCGCCTTCGTCGGCTAAGGCAACGCCCAGATAATCAACGCTTCTTTCCTGCAACGTTTTCGCAAGTTCGTAAGCCCCCATGCCATAACCGAATGCCTTGACCATGCAGATGATTTTTGTTCCCGGCTTCAGGAAAGAACGGAAATACGCCAGATTGTGAATCACTGCATTGAGGTTAACTTCCAGTACTGTCCGGTGGGCTTTTTCTTCCAATTGTTCGGAAATCCGCTCAAAGCGCGATTGACGCGAACCTTTGATGAGTATAACGGAATTTTTCAGCGTCCGCCAGTTTCCCGAATCCAGGAAGTTTTCCGTAGTCGGGTAAAATTCTTTTTCCATGTCGAACAAATTGGAATGGGACATCAGGTTGGTGCCTATGCCAATGATTTGTTCCACGTTCCTCTTTTTGACTAATTCCGCAACTTTCAGGTAAAATGCAGCGGGAACCATGCCTGATTGGAGAATATCCGAAAGAATCAAGACCCGCTTCAACGGGCTGCCCGAAGAACGCCGCTCCATAAAATCCAAAGCGATGGACAGGGAGTTAATATCGGAATTGTAAGTGTCGTTAATCAAAATATTGTTGCGGACGCCTTTGCTGACGTCTAAGCGCATGGCTACGGGTTCTAATTTGGTGAAGGGTGAAGGGTGAACGGTAGAGGCGAACCCACGTGTTCGCCCCAATCCTTGCGGTCGTCCCAACCCCTGTGGTCGCCGTTGAACAAAAGAATTAGTGCCAAACAATGGATGGCGTCTTCAATCGAAGCGTCATCTGTAAAAGGAATTTGTATTTCATTCGGGAGCGAACCCGCATGTTCGCCCCTGTGATACCCGATAACCGTTTTGTTAACCCGTTTATCAACGGACACGATAAAAAGGTCGGCGTTGGGGTTGGTTTTCGACCAGACAAATGTTTTTGACAGCAGGTTTTGCTTTTCCAAACAGTATTTTACCAGCGTTTGGTCTTCATTGTAAATGATTGTTTCCGAATGTTCAAACAGTTTCAATTTCTCAAGGCATTTTTCTTCTTGGGAAATAAAGTTTTCCTGATGAGCATCGCCGATAGTTGTAAAAATACCGATGGTTGGCTGAATAATCGCCTCCAAACGCTGCATTTCGCCCGGCAGGGAAATGCCGGCTTCAAAAATACCCAGTTCGGTTTGTTCGTTCAGTTGCCAAACCGACAGGGGAACGCCCGTTTGGGAATTGTAAGAGCGGGGGGAACGGACAATCGCCGCCCGGTCGTGCAGCAGTTGATACAACCATTCTTTGACAATCGTTTTCCCATTGCTGCCGGCAATGCCGACGACAGGAATGTCGAATCGCTTCCTGTGGAAAGTTGCTAATTGCTGTAAGGCGGCAAGCGTGTCGGAAACCCAAAGCAAGTTGGCATCCGGCATTTCGTTCATTCCCGCAAACGGACGTTCAACGACGAAATTGCGGACGCCTTTTTCATACAGATTGCGGACGTATTTATGCCCGTCGTTCCGGGTGGTAGGTAAAGCGAAAAACAAACTGGCGGCAGGGTCGGAAAGCGACCGGCTGTCGGTTAACAGGATTTGGATATTTGGATATTTTTCCGGATGAATGTCGGTTTTTGCCCCGATGATTCGGCTTATTTCCTGGATGGTATAATTCATAATATTCTAATATATAATTGCCACGAACATTTGCCTTTGTATTTATAACGTTCTCATTTAAGGCATAAATTTATTTTAAAGCGTTCTACCGTTTACTTTCCGGGAAGTATCTACAACACCTTTCATATCTGCGATACCAATATGGTTTTTATTGTCATCAAAAACTTCATAATGATTTTTATGCAAATTGTCCAAGTACCAATAAAAGTTGGTTTTAATCTCTTTATAGACTTGTTGTCCTTGCCTAAATACCTTTGTTTGCATAAATTGACATTCGTTTTCCAACAAATTTATTAACCCCAAATCAAATTTTCTCCCGAAATATTTACACTTATCCATTTGACCGTGATTATAGGCCACTTCTATATAATATTCTTTTGTAAGTAGATTGTCAAGTACTATTACACTCTGCCCGTTTTTAATAACCGTCAAGTTGTTATCGGTAAAATTATACTTTGCGCGGTATGGTTTTGTGCATTAGCAAACGACTTTCTTTGTAAAACATAAAGATACAAAAACCACTCTAGTGGTATTCACATTACCACTCTAATGGTATTCACATTACCATTCTAATGGTATTCACATTACCATTCCAATGGTATTCGCATTGTCCATATTCACTCGCAATTTGTCTATGCACAAAACCATACCGCGCAAAGTATATATATTTTCCCATACAATTATTTGCAGGTTATCGGAATACTGCGCGTTCC
>JAITCT010000230.1 GCA_031282925.1 Dysgonamonadaceae bacterium
TCCTGAAATAACTCCTTTACGGCAAATTTATTACTCAAATTCTTAAACACCATACGGCGTAAATGAGTCGTATCGGTTTTACTCTTTGTTATCAGCGGCTCAATATATTTACGAAGCTCTTTTGCCTTGGCAAGGGTCGTAAAAATTCTTTTATGCATGATCAGCGAAATAGCCATGTTTGAAAGCATAGCGTCCCTGTGAGCGTAAGTACGGCCTAAATGATTGATTTTGTTATTATGTCTCATCGTGTTATTAACTAATCTTTATCTAATTTATATTTTGAGATATCCGTTCCGAAATTCAGCCTGAGATTTTTGAGCAACTCGTCTAATTCCGTCAACGATTTTTTACCGAAATTCCGGAATTTCAACAAATCGTTCCTTTGGTATTTTACCAATTCGCCTAAAGATTCCACGCTGGCCGCTTTCAGACAATTCAATGCTCTGACCGATAGGTTCATGTCTGCCAGCCGCGTCTTCAGCAACTGACGCATGTGCAAAGCGTCTTCGTCGAACTCTTCGCTTGATTCGACAGGTACGGTTTCCATATGGATTTTGTCGTCGGAAAACAACGTAAAATGGCGAATCAGGATGCGAGCGGCATCTTTCAACGCATCTTTCGGATGAATGGAACCATCGGTCGAAATTTCAAGGATTAAATTTTCGTAGTCCGTTTTCTGTTCTACGCGGAAGTTTTCAATCGTATATTTTACATTGCGAATCGGGGTAAAAATCGAATCAATCGCAATCTGGTTGATAGCATCATCCTCTTTCCTGTTTTCTTCGGCCGGGATATAACCACGTCCTTTTTCCACCGTTATTTCAATGGAAAAGCCTGTGCCTTTGTTTAACCGGCAGATTACCAAATCAGGATTCAAAACGTTAAATCCGCTTAATTGCTGCCCGATTTCGCCGGCTCTGAATTCGGTTCCCGAAACATTGACGGTTACTTTTTCGGTATCAATATTCTTTACGCTTTGTTTAAACCGGACTTTCTTCAGATTCAGGATAATATTTGTAACATCCTCTATGACACCGGGAATAGTCGCAAATTCGTGATCAACGCCATCAATTTTAATGGAAGAAATGGCAAATCCTTCTAACGAAGACAAAAGAATACGGCGAAGAGAATTACCTATTGTAATCCCATAGCCGGGTTCCAGCGGACGGAATTCAAACTTCCCGTAAGTGTTGTCCGTCTCCAACATTAAAACTCTATCGGGTTTTTGAAATGATAATATCGCCATTATGATCTTCCTTTTTTATTTAGAATATAATTCTACGATTAACTGTTCTTTGATATTTTCAGGGATATCGGCACGTTCCGGAATGTGCAAATACTTGGCGCTCATAGAGGCGTGGTCGTATTCAATCCAGGGATATTTGCCGTGATTTACGCCTGAAACGCTGTTAAGAATCGTTTCAAGCGATTTGGCTTTTTCACGAACGCCCACGATTTGTCCCTGTTTTACGCTGTAAGAAGGAATGTTAACCACCTTTCCATCAACTACAATGTGGCGGTGAGAAACCAGTTGTCGCGCGCCGGCTCTCGTTTTAGCCAGCCCCATGCGGTAAACAATGTTATCCAAACGGGATTCCAAGAGCTGCAAAAGCACTTCGCCGGTAATTCCTTTGGATCGGGAAGCCTTTTCAAACAAATTACGGAACTGTCTTTCCAATACGCCGTATGTATATTTCGCCTTTTGTTTTTCGCGTAACTGAATACCGTATTCGGAAGTTTTTTTCTTCCGTCCGTTACCATGCTGTCCCGGAGGATAATTTTTCTTACTGAGAACTTTATCCGGTCCGAAAATAGGTTCGCCGAACTTGCGCGCAATTTTTGTTTTTGGTCCAGTATATCTTGCCATAATTTTTAATAAGTTAACGAGTTACAAATAACCGGGCATAAATCCTCCGTAATTCGTAATTCGTAATTCGTAATTAATTAAACTCTTCTCCTTTTCGGCGGCCGGCATCCGTTGTGAGGAAGCGGCGTAACGTCAATAATTTCGGTTACTTCGATTCCTGCGCCGTGAACGGTCCGGATAGCCGATTCCCGCCCGTTACCGGGTCCTTTCACGTAAGCTTTCACTCTCCTTAACCCCAAATCATAAGCCACTTTGGCACAATCCTGAGCCGCCATCTGAGCTGCATAAGGCGTGTTCTTTTTTGAACTTCTAAAGCCCATTTTACCTGCCGAAGACCACGAAATAACCTGTCCTTCGCTGTTTGCAAGGGTAACAATGATGTTGTTAAAGGAAGAGTGGACATGCAATTGACCGTTTGCGTCAACTTTTACTACCCTTTTTTTAGCTGCAACTGTTTTCTTTGCCATAACTTTGTTAATAAGTTAACGAGTTAAAAATAAACGAATTAATGAGAACAAGCATCGTAATTCGTAATTCGTAATTCGTAATTGTTAATTATCCTTTCGTTGCTTTTTTCTTGTTAGCAACCGTTTTCTTTTTACCCTTGCGGGTACGGGCATTGTTTTTGGTGCTTTGACCTCGAACGGGTAAACCGATTCGGTGGCGTATTCCACGGTATGCACCGATATCCATCAATCGTTTGATATTCAACTGAACCTCAGAACGAAGATCCCCTTCTACCTTGTAACTTCGACCGATGATTTCGCGTACTGCCGCCGCTTGATCATCCGTCCAGTCTTTTACTTTAATGTCTCTGTCCACTCCTGCTTCCGTCAGGATTTTGTTGGCTGAACTGCGGCCAATACCGAAAATATAAGTTAACGCAATTTCGCCCCGTTTGTTTTGGGGTAAATCTACCCCTACAATTCTTATAGCCATTCTTTAAAAATTTAGCAAAAAATTACTTATCCCTGACGTTGTTTAAACCTGGGATTTTTCTTATTGATCACGTATAAACGCCCTTTTCTGCGCACCATTTTCGAATCAACGCCGCGTTTTTTGATTGAAGCTTTTACTTTCATTTTTTTATTCTTTTTAGTTAACGAGATTTACTTCGTATTTTTTATTTTCCATCGTTATTTTTATAGTTCACTCCCCCCTCAAAACTCGTTAACTTGTCAACTCTTATACCGGAACGAAATCCGGCCTTTTGACAAATCATAAGGCGACATTTCCACCTTCACCTTATCGCCCGGAAGGATTTTAATGTAATGCATCCGCATTTTTCCGGAAATGTGAGCGGTGATTTCGTGTCCGTTTTCCAATTCAACCCTGAACATTGCGTTCGACAAAGCTTCGACAATAACGCCATCTTGTTCTATTGCTGTCTGTTTCGCCATAACATTACTTATTTTGTAAAACTTCTTCTATCCATTCAAACGTTGATAAAATATCCGCTTTTCCCGGACGGATGGCGACCGTATGTTCAAAATGTGCAGAAGGTTTCCGATCCCTGGTATGTACCGTCCAACCGTCTTTTTCAAACTTCACGTTCTTCGATCCTAAATTGATCATTGGCTCAATTGCAATACACATTCCTTCTTTCAATAAAGGGCCGTAACCTTTTTTCCCGTAATTGGGAACTTCCGGCGCTTCATGCATATCTTTACCAATGCCGTGTCCGACCAATGCGCGTACCACGCTGTAACCCCTGCTTTCGCAGTAAACTTGTACCGCATGGGATACATCCCCTATTCTCTTTCCTTCAACCGCATAGCTGATTCCTTCATACAAAGCTGCTTTTGTTGTTTGAAGCAGAAGTTTGATTTCAGGCGACACTTCTCCAATTTCAAACGTATAGGCCGAATCGCCACAGTAGCCGTTGATTTTCACTCCGCAATCAACCGAAACAATATCTCCTTCTTGCAGCGGCTGAGCGGCGGGTATTCCGTGAACTACATTTTCATTGACCGAGGTGCAGAGAGCATTCGGAAATCCGTTGTATCCTTTGAATAAAGGGATTCCCCCGTTATCCCGAATGTATTCTTCCGCTATTTTATCCAATTGAAGCGTAGAGACTCCCGGAGCAATTTGTTTTGCAACTTCGGCGAGCGTGGCGCCAACCATCCGGTTTGCAATACGCATCAATTCTATTTCTTCGCTTGTCTTTAGATAAATCATTTTACGAATAAGCAGTACCTTGTCTTCCCTTGATTCTTCCGGATTTCAGCAAGCCATCGTAATGACGCATCAATAAATGACTTTCCACTTGCTGCAAGGTATCCAGCACAACCCCTACCAAAATCAGCAACGAAGTGCCTCCGAAGAATTGTGCAAATGCTTGTTTAACCCCGAATATTCCGGCAAAAGCAGGTAAAATAGCCACCAGGGCTAAAAACAGAGATCCGGGGAAAGTTATTCTTGACATAATTTCATCAATATATTCGGCAGTTTTTTTACCCGGTTTGATGCCCGGAATAAAACCGTTGTTTCGTTTCAGGTCTTCCGCCATTTGTTTCGGATTAATCGTAATGGCTGTGTAGAAATATGTAAATGCAATAATCAACACCGCAAAAATGAAATTATACCAGAAACTTTGGTGATCGGCCAAAGGAGCAAATAATTTCACATACCACGAATCCTGGTCGGCAGAACCGAAACCAATCAAAGTGATGGGAATAAACATGATTGCCTGCGCAAAAATGATAGGCATCACATTCGCTGCATTGACTTTCAGAGGAATATACTGCCGTGCGCCTCCGAATTGCCGGTTGCCGATCATCTGCTTGGCATACTGAACCGGTATCCGCCTCGTTCCCTGTACTAACAGAATTGCTCCTGCAATAACGAACAGCAAAGCGACGATTTCGGCCATGAACCCGATAAGACCTCCCGCCGATTCGTTCAGCCTCGAAATAACTTCCTGAAA
>JAITCT010000239.1 GCA_031282925.1 Dysgonamonadaceae bacterium
GTTCTCCCAAAGGCAACAACGCGGGTGAAATCTTCCGGCAGTCCGCACAGGCGCTCTCTACCAGCAGGCACAATGCTGTCGGAGCCTTCATCCGGCGCTTGAAAGGGAAAAAAGGGGCGCCTGTAGCCATAAGGCTGGAGCCAGAAAAATTGCTGTCGCATTTTACAACGCCCTTACGCGCGGTATGGATTATGTGGAGGCCGGTGCTGTAAAATATCACCAACTTTTTGTCCGGCGTGAGTTGAAAATGCTCAATAGACTCGCGATTAAACATAATTTTCAATTAATTGACTGTCAAATGATTGAATAAATACGTCATTGGTAGCCGCGAAGCGGCAGCAATCCGGTGAAATTACGAGTTACGAACTACGCAAGGGCGCACCTATGTGTGCACTCCTACGTTGACGACTGTGGTAATTCTCCTGCTGGAAGCGGGTTAAATAAGGTAACTGTTGATTACAAAAATAAGAACAGGGGAGTTAATTCTTTATTCCGCAGCAAAAATATGCAGGCGCACTGCTCTAAACTCCCTCTTTAGGGCGGGTGGTATTCAGCAAAACTTTCGCATTTTCAACCGCCGCCTCCGTCAATGTAGCGCCGCTCAACATCCGGGCGATTTCATGAACCCGTTCTTCGTCGGATAAACGCTGGATTTGCGTTTCGGTCAAATCCGTATTTTCGTCCTTATACACCAAAAACTGCGATTCCCCCTTGGCTGCAATCTGCGGCAAATGCGTGATGGCAATCACCTGCATCATTGTTCCCATCCGGCGCATGATATCTCCCATTTTGTCGGCAATTTCACCCGAAACGCCGGTATCTATTTCATCAAAAATAATGCTTGGAAGCGCCATTGCCCCGGCAATTAAAGATTTGATGCCCAGCATCAGCCGCGAAATTTCCCCGCCGGAAGCCGTTTGTGCAACCGGTTTGAGTTCGCCGTTTTTATTGGCCGAAAACAGGTAGGCGACCTCATCCGAACCGGTAACGTCCGGCGTTTTAGGTGAAAATTCCACTGCAAAGCGGATGTAAGGCATTCCCAATATGCCGATTTTTTCGACCAGTTCCTTTTCAATCTGTCCGGCCGCCTTTCTCCGCGATTCCGAAAGAGCGGCCGCCTGCTGCAATACCTGCGAGTATATTTGCGATAAATCCTTTTCCATATTTTCCAGTTCTTCGCCCGAATGGTCAATTTCCCGGATTTGCGCTTCCCACCGGTTACGCAAGTCAATCAATTCTTCTACGGAATCCAGATGGTGTTTGTGCTGTAAAGAATAAATCAGGTCGAGGCGTTCGTTGATTTCCTGCAACCGTTCCGGTTTAAATTCCAGGCTTTCCTGCCGGGCGTCCGTTTCGGGCGCTAAATCTTTCATATCCAGGTAGGCGGAGTTAAGCCTTGCGGAAATTTCATCCGAAGCCGGATAAATCTTTTGCAGGGACTGGGAAATATTCCATGCCTCTTTCAAGGCGGGAACAACTCCGTTTCCATCCGACGAAAGCAGTTGTCCGATGCGGTAAAGTCCCGATTTGATTTCCTCCACATGCGACAAAGTTTCCCGTTCTTTTTCCAAAACCGTTTGTTCGCCCACCTGCAAACGAGCTTCATCCAGTTGCCTGAATTGAAAGCGGATGTAATCTTCTTCCGCCTGTTGCCGGCTGATTTTCTCTTTCAGCGCATTGAGTTGCCTGCTGATGGACAGGTATTTTTTATATGCCGCCTGATATTCGTTTTGTACGCTTTTATTTTGCGCCAAAACATCCAAAACCTGCAGTTGGAACTGATTGTCGGCAAGGAGCAAATTCTGGTGTTGCGAATGAATATCAATCAGATAAGCGCCCAGTTCTTTCAAATCGTTCAAGCCTGCGGGAGTGTCGTTGATAAACGCCCGCGATTTCCCGGACGGCCATATTTCCCGCCGTAAAATGCAGGAACGCGGGTCGTATTCCAGGTCCCGATCCTTGAAAAAAGTTTCCAGGCTGTAGGAAGAAATATCGAAAACGCCTTCAACAGAGCATTTTTCGGCGTCCTGTTTGATGGATTTGGCCTCCGCCCGCTGTCCCAGAATTAAGGACAAAGCGCCTAAGATGATGGACTTTCCGGCGCCTGTTTCGCCGGTAATAACGGAAAATCCTGCGGGGAAATTGATTTCCAGCCGGGAAATCAGTGCATAATTGTAAATTGCTAATGTTTGCAGCATGGGTGTGGGGATTTATTTTCTTAGCGGTTCCAGGTCTCCGGAGGAAGCGGGGAAAACATTCCGCAACAAATCGTAGGTATTCTTTTTCTCTTCGGCAGTGGCTTTGCTTGCGATAGACACAATTTCGTTTAATTTGCAGTCGGCAAACATTTGAAGCAATACTTCGGAATTGCGCACGTTGCGTATATCTTTCAACACCGGCAAAGCATTGAGTATCGTAGTCCTTCCCCTGTCGGGATTGGCGGCCATTTCGTCCAAACCCTTCCGGTGGTAGGTGTACCAAAATTCGCGGTAAGGCTTCACCGCCTCGTCCAAAAAAGCATTGATAATGGAAGTCCGGCTGCGGTTGTCGTCAAAAGCCGACCATCCCGACCATCCTGCATTGGACTGGGCTTGGGTAGCCATATTCCGGGCGTCCCGGTAAAAACCGCTTCCGCCGAAAGTTGAAAAACTGTCGAAATCCAGAGCCAAAATCAACTGGCAATAAAAAGCCAAAGCAGCAACCAGATTATTGTCAACCGTGGTTGACGCAAATTCCAAAGTTTGATTTTCCCTGTACTCAAATTCCAGTTTCGTATCGCGATAATTCAAAGTCGGGGTTACATACGAGGCATTGTAAACCGGACGGCGCGACTGGATAAACAGTTCGGACTTGAAACTGTTGTCCGAAACCTGTTCGAGAATTGTAAGCGAGAAAGAACAGTCAATCTTTTCATTCTGCGCCAAATTAGCGCCGCTCCATTGAGTTTCGTTAATCAAACGGTTCATAGCCTGTTCCATAGAAGTGAAAACATTTTTATTCGGGCTTTGAATCCGGTCGCTGTTGACCGAGACCTTAGCGTTCAATTCTCCTGCATGTATTTGTATTACAGCAGGAAACAGCAAGAGGAAAATCCATAAATATTTCATTCGTAAATTATTAGTTTGTTAAATTGCTTAATATAAGTATCTTATTAATATTCATTCTTAGTTGACACAATAAAAAGAGAGCGGACATCATAAGGATATTCGCGACTGTCAAATCAGGCATTCTTATGTTTTGAAACAACCAGGTTAAAAGGAATTTTCATTCACGTGCTCGCAGCAACAGTCTTTGCCTCTCGGTTGTTTAGGTCAGTTTCATTTTCGGATTAATCATTCCGGTAAAAATCGACCTGAGGATTTGTGCGCCTTTATCAGGTGCTTTCTTTGTCGGGCAAATCCACTCCGAGTTGTTTCAAGGCTTCCCTGTAATACTTTATTTGTGCGTTCTTACGCCTTTCGTCAACATAGTTCTCTCCAAGTTCCCTGTATTCGCATTTGTCTTTCAGGATGTGGTACACGACTTTCAGGATCTCATGTCCTAATGCAACTAAGGCCCGTTTTTTGCCTCTGCGTGCTGCCAGTCTCCTGTATCTGGATGCGAAAAAAGTATTTTTTGTCCGGCTTGCTGCCCATGCACATTCGGTGATTACGGCTTTTGTCGCTTTGTTTCCGTGGTTGGTACGCGAACTTTTTTTT
>JAITCT010000146.1 GCA_031282925.1 Dysgonamonadaceae bacterium
GATCATCCCTTTGAGCGCCTGTTGCCGGAATAGCCATCAAAGACTGCTACACCGGCCTTACCGCCCGCAAACCGACGGGAAAACGGAGCGGTTCCGGAAAACCCTTAAGGAGGATTTTACAAGGAGGCCCTCTATGAGGACATGGATGACTTAAAAAACGAACTGTCGGGTTTTTTGGTCTGTTATAATGAACACGGACCTCATTCCGCTGTCGGTAATATACCGCCTGCCAATCGCTTAAACAGGTAACGAATTATTTGACTTTTACAGCAATGACACAGTGCGGCTTTCCCCCATAATTCGCAATTAAATTAGTTAATTCTTTTTTTTGAGGTGCTGTTTTTTATAGCAATTAATCCCGTCAGGGATTAAAGAAATGTTTGGTCCCATATACGCCATCCCGCATAACGTTAGTTGTGCGGGCGGTTATTGTGCTTGCGGAAATAATGTTGCATCTCTGCGAGATGCCGATTCTATGTTCATCAACGCATATGCCTGAAAAAAAAAACAGCTCCTCAAAAAAAGAATTAACCGAATTTTATTTATATTTGCACCCATGAAACAGATTATACTGATATTGTTATTCTTTTTTTGCTTAGCCAATCTTCAGGCAAAAGTTGTTGTCGGCGCAGAATCGACTGCCGAATATTTCCCTTTGCTGAAAGGCAGGCGAATCGGCATTTTCACTAATCATACGGGAGTTGTTGGAAACGAACACCTTGTGGATTTGTTGAAGCGCGAAGGCTTCCGGGTTGTTGTGATTTTTTCGCCGGAACATGGTTTCAGGGGAAATGCCGATGCGGGGGAAAAAGTTGGCGATGAAACGGATGCCGAAACCGGTATTCCGGTTTATTCGCTTTATAAAAATAATACCGGTAAGCCGGATAATCGAACCCTGTCGGAAATTGATGTGTTAATTATTGATATTCAGGACGTAGGCCTGCGTTTTTATACTTATTATATTTCCATGTACAAGCTGATGGACGCTTGTGCGGAAAACAACAAGCCGGTGCTTATCCTCGACCGTCCCAATCCCAACGGGTTTTATGCAGACGGGCCTGTCCTTGACATGAAATATAAATCGGGCGTGGGCTATTTGCCGATTCCGGTTGTTCACGGAATGACGCTGGGCGAATTGGCGCAGATGATAAACGGTGAAAAATGGCTGCCGCAGGGGAGAACCTGTAAGTTGCAGATTATCAAATGTAAAAACTATTCACACGAAACCAGATACCGCTTGCCGGTACCTCCCTCGCCCAATTTGCCGAATATGAAATCTGTTTACCTTTATCCTTCCATTTGCTTGTTTGAGGGGACTTCCGTCAGCTTGGGACGCGGGACGGCTTTCCCGTTCCAGGTTTACGGGAGTCCTGATATGAAAGGCTGTGGTTTTTCGTTTATTCCACGGAGTATTCCCGGCGCAAAAAATCCTCCTTTCCTGAATCGGGAATGTTACGGCGTGGATTTGAGAAATGTTCCCGACGAAACAATTTGGAAAGAAGGCTTTAATTTACAGTATATTATTGATGCTTACAATCATCTTCAAACGGGAGAGAAATTTTTCACGCCTTTTTTTGAAAAACTGATTGGGGCAGATTATGTGAGAACAATGATTATGGAAGGAAAAACAGCGGAGGAAATCAAAACCAAATGGCGCCCGGATGTGGACAAGTTCATCATCCGACGGAAACCTTATTTGCTGTATTAAACCGGACAACACTGTTCGCCGTAAACGGGCGTAATTTATTTTTTCCGTTTGGGAAACCATCCCCTTTCAACCCGTTTCTTCTGTTCAAAAAGTTCTCTGATGCCCCAGAAAGAAGAAAAAGCAAAGATGCCGCAGGTAACCGACACAAAGGTATTGCCGTAGAAATATACGGATGCGGCAATGCCTGCGATTCCGAAGAGTGCGAACACCCACCAGCATTTAACGCCAAAATAATATTCCCCCTTAATTACCATCGGATGAAACAAACCGATAATCAAAAAAGTAACAAACCCGATCAAAACGCCCGTCAAATGACAAGTTTCTATAAAATGCACCATATTTAATTACGAATTACGAATTACGAATTATTGACCATTAATTGACAATTATCCCGCTGCCGATACAAATCCGGCAAGCCGTGTCGTAAATTACGCCAAACTGTCCGGCGGCAATTCCCTGGATTTTGTCTTCCGATTCGATACGGTAAATATCCCCGATACGCCGGACAGTCCCGAAGGTAAATTCGGGCGTATGCCGGATCTTAAAAGCAATCTCCTTTTCGCCCGGAAAATCGCCCCAGGGGTCTTCCGTAATAAAATGAAACTCTTGCAGATTAACGGTTTTACCGTATTGTGGTTCCGTATTATAGCCGCAGGAAACATAAATAATGTTTTGCCTGACGTCTTTCCGGATTACAAACCAGGGCCCGCCGCTCAGATACAAACCTTTACGCTGCCCGATGGTATAAAACCAAAAACCTTTGTGTTCCCCAAGTTTTTTACCTGTTTCCAGCTCGATAATTTCGCCGGTACGTTCACCCAAATACCGCCGGATGAAATCGTTATAATTAATTTTCCCCAGAAAACAAATGCCCTGGCTGTCTTTGCGCGTGGCGCTCGGAAGACCTTCCCGTGCGGCAATAGCGCGAACTTCCTGTTTTTGCAAATGCCCTATCGGGAACATCAATTTGGAAACCTGCAAATAATCGACTTGCCCGAGGAAATAGGTCTGGTCTTTGACTTTGTCGGCTGCAGTGGAAAGGAAAATTTTCCCGTTGACGCCTGACGTTGTCGCATAATGGCCGGTAGCAATCCTGTCGAAATCGCGCCCCCATTTATCTTCAAAGACGCCGAATTTAATAAGTTTATTGCACATCATATCGGGATTGGGGGTCAGACCGCGGCGCACCGCATTGACGGTATAACCGACCACCTGTTCCCAATAGTCTTCCTGCAAAGAAACCGTTTCCATCCGGCAACCGTATTTTTTGGCAATGAAAGCTGTGATTTCAATATCTTCTTCGGAAGAACAGTCCGGATAACCGTTCCTGTCTTCCATGCCGATTCGGATGTAAAAAATAACGGGATCATAACCGGCTTCTTTCAGTTGATGAACAACAACCGAACTGTCCACTCCGCCGGAAACCAAAGCTGCAATTTTCATTGGGATATTCTTTTGATTTTATCTAATGTTCCGACTGTTAACCGGTTTGCTTTCGGGAACAACGCAAATGTTATCGGGAACAACGCGGATGTAACCGGGAACAATTCATTTGTTCTTTCACTCCTCGCAGATTTCGACAAGAT
>JAITCT010000151.1 GCA_031282925.1 Dysgonamonadaceae bacterium
AGAAAAAATCGCCATTACCACCCTTGACAGGTTTGCAGAAGAGAGAAAATTGACGCGGGTAGATTTCATCAAAGCCGATATAGAAGGCGCCGAACGCGATATGTTGCGGGGAGCGGCCAATGTACTGAAAACCTTTGCACCGAAACTGGCAATATGCACCTACCACCTGGGGGATGATCCCGCAGTGCTGGAAAAGATAATAAAAGAAACAAATCCCGACTATACTGTTGTACATCTCAGGCATAAACTGTTTGCGATGGTGGTGCGTTCCTGACAATCCGTTTTTTATTGATTCGCGGCTATCCCCTGTTTTCAAAAGCGGATTTCTATTATCGTATCGATTTCGTCTAATTTTTCGGGCAACGTAAAATGTACGTTGCCGCTTTTACGGTCTTTTTTCCAAAGGAGTTTATCGGGCAAATTCAGGAATATTGCCGATTTAATGGCTGGAATTTGAATATCCAGCGCTTTGGTATTTCTGTCTAAAATATGCAGGTAAACAATATCATTTTGCCTTTTGGAAGTAGAAACGCCCCAGGCCTGCGGTGTAACAGGTCCCTGTTTTGTTCCGTAAATCGTTTGTCCATACTTATTCAGCCATTCGCCGACGGTTTTCAGGCGGTCAACACATTCGGGCGGAATAACTCCGTTGGGCATTGGCCCCACATTCATAAGCAGGTTTGCGCCTGTTCCGGCAGTTTTCACTAAGAGTTGAATGATTTCGGCGGGCGATTTCCAGTCGCTGTCGGTAATATGCCAGCCCCACGATTTGTTCATGGTGTTGCAGGTTTCGAGCGGGAGGTGCGATACGGATTGCCCGCTCAGTCCCGACTCGTTTGTCCCCGGCACGTCGCGTTCAAAAATCTGATAATCTTCGCCTGCGATTGGCGGCAGGTGGTGGTTATTGGCGATCAGGCAGTTGGGCTGGAGTTTGTGAATCAACGGATAAATCTCGCTGTAATGCCAGTCAACGTTCGTGTCGTGCGAAGTGCGGTTGTCATCGGCGGTTTGGTCCCAGTGTCCGTCAAACCAAATAATGCTTATATCGCCGTAATTGGTCAGCAGTTCGGTCAGTTGCGCTTTCATAAACGCAACATACGAGTTCCAGTTTATTTTTGTGCTGTCGCGTCTCGCTTTGTGTCCGGTGCGTCCTGTTGTCCACCGGTAATCTTCCCTGTTCCAGTCAAGCAGCGAGTAGTAAAAGCCGAGTTTTATACCCTGTTTCCGGCATTCGCCGGCAAGCTGTTTCAGAATATCTTTGCCGTAGGGTGTGTTGGTGATTTTCCATTCGCTCTGTTGCGTGTCCCACAAGCTGAAGCCGTCGTGGTGGCGTGAAGTTACGACCATGTACTTCATTCCGCCGTCTTTGGCGGTTTTAACCCATGCTGCGGCGTCAAATGCCTGCGGGTTGAAAATCTGCTGCAGAGGCGCGTATTCGCTTTTTGTTACAGACCGAGTGTTCATAACCCATTCGCCCGCGCCCAGCACGGAATAAGGCCCAAAGTGGACAAACATACCGAAGCGGGCGTCTTCAAACCACGCGGCGGCGGCTCTTTTTGTTTCCCGAGCTGTCGTATTAAATGCTAAAAAGCAAAATAGAAACAGGATGTTAATTGTTTTCATGCGTTAAATTATCATTTTTGAAGGCGCTGTATTTTTTTAAGAGCGAAACTCGAAGTTTCTTGCGAAATTCGAGCTTCTTTCCCCTTTTAGAGTGTGGAGGACAATGCTTGTTTGCCTCGGCACTTTTTACGCCGCAAAGGTAGTATATTTATTTTATTCTACAATTTTTTTTTATTGCATAGGATAATTCTTTTTTTTCGGTGCTATTATTGCAAGTTAAAAGCCGGAGCAAGGATAAGCGTCGCTACCGTAGATGAAGCCGAAAGTGCAACCCAATGTCATCAAGTTTAAGATAAATAAGGTAATAAGGTTAAGAGAATATTATCATAATTCATGGCTCTACTGAGGTTGTTTTGTTATTTAAATAAGGTGAAAATAAGGTTATAATCGCATTGGGATGTTGGGTATAAATCTTATTTTTACCTTAATTTTCTCCAACAAAACAACCTCAAAGGTTATAATCGCATTGAGATGTTGAGTATAAACCTTATTTTTACCTTATTTTCTCCAACAAAACAACCTCAGTAGCATGTTAATAATTAAAAGCCCTTGACCTTATTACCTTATTAATTTATCGTTACTTCCATATCTAAAAATAATAGCGCTTGAAAAAATAATTATACTGCGCACGGTATGGTTTTGTGCATCGGCAAACGGCTTTTTTTGTAAACATAAAGGCACGAAGACACAAAATCATGCCGTACAAAGTATAACCATTAAAAGGTTAATTATTTTTTCAGGTGCTATTGATGCAAGCGAAAGATGTGCAGGGAATAAGGGCGTTTTAAAGAGCGAAACTCGAAGTTTCCTGCGAAATTCGAGTTTCTTTCCCCTTTTAGAGTGCTATATACAATGCTTGTTTGCAGGAGCACTTTTAACACTGCAAAGATAGTATATTTATTTTATTCTGCAATTTTTTTTATTGAAATCACAAATTCAAAACATCTTAACTACTTTCCGGATTCCCTCAACCAAAACGTCAATTTCCTCTTCCGTGTTGTAAAATGCAAAAGAAGCGCGCAAAGTTCCTTCAATGCCTAAAGCGTCCATCAGCGGCTGTGCGCAGTGGTGTCCCGTACGGACGGCAATTCCCATTTGGTCAAGCAGTAAGCCCATGTCGTAGGGATGAATGCCTCCCACGAGAAAAGAAATGACCGAACTTTTATGTTGCGAAGCGCCGATGATTTGCATGTTGTCAATTTGCATCAGCCGGCCGGTTGCATACCGGAGCAGCTGTTCTTCGTAGCGGCGTATCCGGTCTAACCCCAAGGTTTCGATATACCGGATGGCTTCTCCCAAAGCCGTCGAACCTACATAATCGGGCGTACCGGCTTCAAATTTGAAAGGCAATTCGTTGAAAATTGTTTTTTCAAAAGTAACATGCGCAATCATTTCGCCGCCGGCGCGGTAGGGCGGCATTTTTTCCAGCCACCGTTCTTTTCCGTATAAAACGCCAACGCCCGTAGGCCCGTACATTTTGTGAGACGAAAACGCCAGAAAATCGCAGTCCAGGGCCTGGACGTCAATCGGAATATGCTGTACCGACTGGGCGGCGTCGACCAGCACCGGAATATTGTAGTTGTGTCCCAGCCGGATAATTCCGGCAACCGGATTAACCGTTCCCAGAACGTTGGAAACATGCGCTACGGCAATGAGGCGGGTTTTGGAAGAAATTAATTCTTCAACGTCTTCAAGGCGGATTTCGCCGTTTTCCCGAAGCGGCACAACCTTGATTTCGATACCCGAAATATCGCGCTGAATTTGCCAGGGGACGATATTGGCATGATGTTCCATAGCCGTGATAATAATCTCATCGCCCGGTTTACACTGGGAACGGCAGAAGCTGTAAGAAACCAGATTGATGGATTCCGTAGCCCCGCTCGTAAAAACAATTTCATTGGAAGAAGCGGCATTGATATAACGTTGAACCGTCTTTCGCGCTTCTTCATGCGATTCGGTCGCCAATTGGCTCAAATGATGCGCGCCCCGGTGAATATTGGCGTTGATGGTCGAATATACTTCTTCTATTTTCCGGATGACGCTCATCGGCTTTTGCGTTGTAGCCGCATTATCCAGGTAAACCAGCGGTTTTCCGAAAACTTTTTGCGTCAATATTGGAAAATCTTTCCGTATCAGTCCTGTATTTAATTCCATAATATCCCCCATTTTCAATTATCAATTATCTATTTTCCCGCATCCCCGGCAAGTAACCAACTCGCCCCTGAACCGTTTCTCAATCAACAATTTTAATCTGTCGCGCAAACCATCCATACGAATGCCTTGAATCACATCGCCGGTAAAGGCGAATTTAAGCAGCAAAACGGCTTCCTCTTTCGGGATTCCCCGCGAACAGAGGTAAAACAGCGCGTTTTCGTCTAATTGTCCGGTAGTCATTCCGTGGGAACATTTCACATCGTCGGCGTAGATTTCCATCTGCGGTTCGGAATACATCCGGCAACTGCGGCTTCCCAGCAAATTGCGGTTGCTTTGGTAAGCTTCGGTTTTTTGTGCACCTTTTGCCACAACGATTCGTCCGCTGAAAACGCCGACCGCTTCATCATCCAGTACGTATTTGAACTGTTCGCTGCAATGAGTGTTTGGAAACAAATGATTGATCAAAGTACAGTTATC
>JAITCT010000070.1 GCA_031282925.1 Dysgonamonadaceae bacterium
CCGGTTTTCCTGGTAATGTTCTTACGATGGGAAATAACCGTGTGCACCGAGATACAGTGTTTGTCGGCAATTTCCTTGTTTGTCAATCCTTTGGCTACGGACACGAGGATTTCTTTTTCCCTGTCGGACAGGTCAATGCTGTCGGTGGAATTTCCGTTCCGGTTGGCAAAACTTCGGATTGTTCGCTGTAATTTTTTCCGCATTTTCAAACTGTCGTCATAAATATTCAGCACACAGTCGAAACCGGCAAGCGTTTCGCTGTCGGCGTAGCCGTAAAGGATAGCCACCACGACAACTTGGGGAAAATCGGGAAATAATTCTCTGACGGCAAATTGTTTATGCAAATGGACCAGGACGGGATTCATCAAGATAATATCAAACGGTTTGTCCTTCATTTTATTTTGAAAAGACTGATAATCGCAATACATACCGTTTACCGTAAATTCGGCATTTTCTTCGAGCATCTTTTTCATTCCTTGCCGGACAACGGGGGACGGCTCAATAATGATTACTCTGTTTTTATCAGGATGGTTCATTGGAGGGTATGTTCGATTCGTTCAACCAATGCGATTAATATTTGGTCTTCCAGTAAGGTGTGCTTGCTTAAATCAGATTCAAACAGGAACAAATCAATCAGCACATTACGGCATTTTTCGATGGTACATTCCGGCGGAAGGTATTTGATGATAATATTTTTCAAATCATTCAGCGCCGCATCAAGGTTACTGTGATTGCGTTCGTACTCTTTAATTTTGTAGCGTTCGGTTTTTTTCCCTTCGAGCAATGCCCGGATGTACGGAAATACGATTTGTTCTTCATAGTCGAAATGTGCAATAATTTCCTGCCTGTATTTTTCGCAAAATCCCATCAGCATTTTGCCGTTTTTCATTTGGCTGCGGTCAACCAGGTTCAAAACCTGATCAATGACTTCGGGCATCCGGTTTTTGAGGTATTCCTGATGGGAATTTTGCAGATACCGCATCAAATCGTCTAACGGAATTTGCATCAGGGTATTCGCGTCCGGCGAATAATCGTCAAAGGTATACAAATTGCAAACCAGCAGGAAAAGCGGAACGGAAATGCCGGTTTTTTCGCATATCTGCTTTACTGTGCCTTCCCCCAGCCCAAGCCCCAGTCCAAAGCAGGGGAAGACATACAACAACCGGTAATTGGTAAGCGCCAGGTCGGCCGCTTTCGTTTTTTCGGAAAATAGATTTTGTTCCATACTTTTCTTTTTTTTATGAGTTACGAGTGGCATTGTTGCAACGATAAAATAAAAGGGTTTATTGACTGTCTTTGTATTCCATAAAAAAGAATTTGAATTGTTGGCATTTTCAAGCAGTTAAACATATTTATTGGCAGATTAAAACCGCACCGCCACCTGCACCATAGCCCCCACCGCGTATGAAAGAGCCTCCTCGTCAATATCGAACCGGTCGTTGTGATGCTCCGCGCCGCTACCGAGATTGTCGTTTTTGACGCCCACGAAAGTAAACAAAGCCGGAGCTAATTCGCTGTATCTCGCAAAAGTTTCGGCTGCGTACCAAATGTATTGTTCTCCAGAAACGACTTTGTCGGGATAGAGTTCTTTCACCGCCTCGCGGGCAAACCGTGCAAGGCTTGTGTTGTTTACAACCGGCCCCATGGCAATGCCCATCTTGTCATGAAACCTGACCGAACATCTATGCGCCTGCGCAATGTCTTCGCTGACTTTCTTCAAAATTGAAAATCCTTTCCTGCCTTCCGACAGGTCGAAGAAACGAATGGTTCCCCCGATATAAACGGAATTGGGTATCACGTTATAAATCTCTCCGCCGTGTATTTGCGAGATACCCAGCGTAAGCGTCTTGGTAATATCCCGCTGATTGTTCCATGCAATGGAGATTCCCGTTAAAACGTTTGCTGTAGCGAACACCGGATTGATCGACAGGTCAGGACGCGAAGCATGGCCGCCTTTTCCGATTACATCAAAAGCAATGGTTCCTGTTCCAGCCATGATAGTGCCTTCCTGAATATAAATCTCTCCCGTGTTCAGGGACGATTTCAGGTGATTGCCGTAAATGGCGTTGATTTTCAAAGGACGGAGGGCTTCAATCATGGCATTGATGCCGCAATTGGTTTCTTCGCCTTCTTCAAAAATAAAAACAATCTTCCCGTTCAGGTGCGCTTGCAATTCGATCAGGATTTTTGCGGCTCCGAGTAAAATGGCCATATGTCCGTCGTGTCCGCAAGCATGGGAAACGCCCTCGTTTTTGGAAATCCATTTTTTCGCCTGTTTCAGGTTTTGCGGGTTTTCTGCAATCGGCAACGCATCAATATCCGCCCGCAAACCGATAGTTTTACCCGGCCTGTGCGTATCCAGCACGGCATAAAAACCGGTGCCGGGCACTTGGGTTACTGCTAATCCCGACTTGGCTATTTCCGACCGGATGAACCGGGCGGTCTCAAATTCTTTTCCCGACAGTTCGGGATATTCGTGCAAATAAGCCCTGGTTGCTCTCAGGTATGAGTCGGTTGCCTTTACTTTTTCGAGTATGATTTCCTTCCCTGCCGGTTGTTGGGAGGGTAATAGCGATACGCTGAACAGGCACATGATAATTAAAATGTTTTTAGAAGTCATTTGTAATTTGTGTAGTATGTTTTTTAACACGGAGTTGCGCGGAGTTTTTTCCCTCCGTGTTAAAAGGCTGTTTCCTTTAACAAACAAAAAAGTTTTAACCAAAATGGTAGTTACAATAAATAAAACAACAAACTCTGTTATAAAAAATGCGTATTTATTCAGGTGCATTTTATCGACTAATAAATAAAAAATAACAAAGTTAAGCGGCGCGTGAAACAAATAATATAACATTACATTTTCATTAAGAAATGAAAAAGTTTTGTCGGATGTAAAAAACGTATTCCATGTTTTAACGATGTTCAAAGACAATCCGTAAAACAGAAATACAAATACGGACGATACAAATGCCATGTACTCCCAAGGCACTACCCGCGTTAAAAGGGTAAAACTAAAACAACCGGCAAAAAGAATAATACTCAATATCCGGTGGTTGTAGAAAAACGCATCTATTTTCTTTCTATGTTTATACGTAAAAATGCCGAGATACATCAGAAATATATACTGCCCGCTTTTCCAGAAGCACCAGTATAAAACATTTTTACAGTAAGCATTTATGAGACACATTCCCGCAAAAGCAACAGCAAAGCCCAAGAGTCCCCAATACCTGTACCGTCGAATCAACCCAATGGACAATGCCAGATAAAGCGTAGCCCAAAACAGGCACAGCAAATACCACAAATGGAAGGAGCATTTCCCAAAAAGACCGGCTTTGTATGTTTCCCAAATACCTCCCCCTTCCGGTCTGCCATACATGGAAATGTCAAATATTAAAACGATTGGGATAAGCCAGAAGAGCATCGTAAAGAACCACAGAACAAGCAACCTTTTGGCTCTGTGCGCTATTTGCTCAAAAACGGAATAATGATGAATTTCCTGCGATCGCGCAAACAAAAAGCCGGATACAAAAATGAACGAGGGAACAAGCAATATACCGAATATACCGTCTACATACACCATTATATCCCATGGAGCCTCCGGATGGTAGTCTTTCCAAAACATGCTTGGTTTATCCAAAAAATAGGTAGAATGAATAAACATCACTAAAATCATAGCGACTACCTTCATAAAACTTAAATGCACAAGTTCATCTTTTGTTTCCATTTTTATGTGTTTCATACCGTTTACCTAAAAAAACGGCACAAAATTAGTTTATTTCCGGGAAAACAGCAACAAACAACCCCCAATCGAAGTCCGGATCGTAATAATTGCGCCAATTACCGTCATACAGATTTTCAAACGGGTACACGATATAGCCGTCTTCATGATGATCGGTACGGTCGTAAGGATCCGCCAGAATCAACACGTCGTCTTGGATGGTTTCGGTTCCCATGGTATCATATCCTATGACAATTTGCCAATGGCCTCCCCATTCGTTTGTGCCGATGATAACCGGAATACCTTTCCTGAGAAAATCAAGAAAAAGAGCCGGCGTAATATTCTTTCGTTCATAATCGAAAGTAGAAACGTAATGAACGCCGCCGACAGCGTCGAAAATATCCAACAAATGCCTTAGGCAGGTAGTGTCCTGCTCCGTGCCGCGCAATGCTTTCAACTTCATTTCGCCGTAGCCGTTCAACCGTCCGAAATAATCCAGAACCATCAACGCACAACTCGGACCGCAAGTTACGCCGGTCGTTTGCTGATACGTTTTGAATTTTTCCAGCAGCGTGAGCGAACCGCCGCTACGCATCGTATAGAAATCAAGCGATTGATAGTATTTACGTTCGCTTTCTTTGGCGCAGGACAATAATAATGTCAGGCAAGCTAACCACAGATACTTTTTCATTTTTCGTTAACCGATAATTGGATGCTTAAATAAGTTGCCTTTGTGATATTAATCAGTTTATTCCAATCCACCCGGTCAATTTCGTCATCAGGCGTGTGATAGTCGGGATGCAGACCGGTGAAGAACCACAGAACAGGGACATTGCGAAGCGAGAACGCCAGATAATCGCTTCCGCGCGACTGCGGGGCAATAACCGCCGGTTTGGGTTCGACGTCCAACCGGTGATTGCGGATATCCCGTAGCAAGCGTTCGGCTGCCTGCGTTAATTCTCCGGTATAAAGCAGATGGAATTGATTGCCCGTTGCGGTATTTTCCGCAGTCGCTTCCGGTATGATGAATTGGGGATAAAGAACCGGCATCAATCCCTCGCGGCTAATCATATCCAAGTTGATGTAGGCCTTGATGGAAGCCGTATTCCCGAAATTCTCCACAAAGTATTCCGAACCTAAGTAATTGACTTCTTCACCGTCCCAGAACGCAAAAATGATGCTTCTCAACGGTTTTTCACCGTTTGCGGCAAAAGCGCGGACGATTTGCAGCAAGGCCGCCACGCTCGCGGCATTATCATCCGCGCCGTTGTAGATGGGGTCGCCGACGAGCAAATCATCGACGCCCACATGGTCGTAATGGGCGCCGATAACGAGATATTCATTTTTCCGTTCTCCTTCGATAGTTCCGATGACGTTTTGCAAATTCAGCTTGCGGTAGGCCGGCAGTTGCTTGTATTTGGCAATCGAATCGGGATTCACCTGAAAGTTGATATTCTTTTCCCGCGCCGGACTGTATGCTTCAAACGACTGTAAATGTGT
>JAITCT010000099.1 GCA_031282925.1 Dysgonamonadaceae bacterium
AATACCGGATGCGTCAGATAAGCGCTTGTACGCAAAAAACGCTTGTCGAAATAAATCTTGCCGGGAATTTCCCTGTCTAAAGTGTTTTCCGATTGGACAGCGCTTGCAAAAATATAGAGGAGGACACCCAAATCTTCCGGTTGAGTTGTTTCGTCGATGCTGAGGCCGACATATTGCTCATCGTCGTAATAACGAAGATTTACCTTACATTCAAGCGCCGTTTCCCGCAAGACGTCCAAAGATGCTTGTTCCGGCAAACGGATTTTCAAGGTATCGAAGAAATCTTTATTTTCCTGAGTGTAACCCAAATGAACAAGTTCTTCGGACAGGAATCCCGCACAGGCATGTATTCTTTCCGCAATTTCCTTCAGTCCGTCCGGCCCGTGGTAAACGGCATAGAATGAAGCCATTGTAGCCGGCAAAGCCTGAGCGGTACAAATATTGGAAGTCGCTTTTTCTCGTTTTATATGCTGTTCGCGGGTTTGTAAAGCCATGCGGTAAGCCGTTTTTCCATAAGCGTCTTTGGAAATGCCGATAATTCTTCCGGGGATAATTCGTTTGTAATCGTCTTTGGCAGCCATATAAGCGGCCGAAGGTCCTCCGTAAAACATGGGGATTCCGAAACGCTGGGAACTTCCGAAGACAACGTCTGCGCCCCATTCGCCGGGAGGCGTTAAGATGCAGAGGCTTAACAGATCGGCGGCGACAGCCGTTTTGACTCCGGCAGCGGCGGCGCGGGCTGTAAACGCCGTGTAATCTTCTATCGAGCCGTCCGAATTGGGATATTGCACAATAGCGCCGAAGACCTTACCGGTAAAGGCGTATGTTTTACAGTTTCCTCTTTGCAGCTTAATTCCATGAGCCTCTACCCGTGTTTGTATCACGGCGAATGTAGAGTCGAAGATTTTTTCATCAACGAACAGAATATCGGCATTGTTAGCGACCTGTTCGCGGCTCCTGGCGGCAAAAAGCATGTGAGCGGCTTCGGCGGCGGCGGTCGCCTCGTCAAGCAGAGAACAGTTTGCCAAAGGCAAAGCGGTTAAGTCGCAAATCATGGTTTGGAAATTGAGGAGAGCCTCCAACCGTCCCTGGGAAATTTCAGCCTGATAGGGCGTGTAAGAGGTGTACCAGACAGGGTTTTCAAATACATTGCGGACAATCGCGGCGGGCGTAGCCGTGTCGTACCACCCCATACCGATGTAAGAAGTAAAAACTTCGTTTTTGGAGATAATTTCGGCGATGTGTTCGGAATATTCGCGTTCGGTCATGGCTTCCGGAAGTTCCGGGGGCTGTTTCAGCCGGATGTTTTGAGGAATTGTTTCGTTAATAAGCTGTTCCATACTCGAAACGCCTGTAGCGGCCAGCATTTTTTCCGCTTCTTTCTCATTTACGCCGATGTGGCGGTTTGCAAAAGTATTTGTCATATTCTTTTCAAATAAGGATTATGGGTCTTTTCCTCGCCGATGGTCGATGCTTCCGCGTGTCCGGGGTAAACAACCGTATTACCGGGGAGTGCAAACAATTTATTTTTAATGGATTGTATCAATTCTTCGTAATTGCCTCCCCACAAATCCGTCCGTCCGATACCGAACCGGAACAGGGCGTCGCCGGTGAAGACGCAAGCGTCTTTTTCGGAGTAAAACGAAAGGCTTCCGGGGGAATGTCCGGGCGTTGACAAGGCTTCCAGACAGGAGTCTCCGAAGGAAATAAGGCCCTTGTCTTCAATGTATTGTTCGGCAAAAACAGCGTCGTATTTACAAGTGAAGGACTCGAAATCCACAATACCGTCTTTCAAACCGGGCATTGCTTCGTCTGCAAGGTGATATTCGGGTTTCAACCCGTAAGTTTCGTAAAGGAATTTATTTCCTAAAACATGGTCGAAATGCAGGTGCGTGTTCAAAACATGTTTCAGCGTAAGTCCTTGTTCATGGATAAAATCCGACAGCTGCTTCTTCTCGTTGCCTATGCAGGCGCCACAGTCAATGATAACAGCTTCTTTTGTCCTGTCATACAAAAGGTAAGTATTTTCCCGAACAGGATTGAAAACAAAAACTTTTATTCGTAACATAATCGGTTGTTTTACAATGAAATTTTATATTTATTTTACAGTTTGACTCCCAGTGAACCGTTCCCGCATGCGCAATTTCATCCCGGCTATGACTGTATCCGGTTTCAGGTGCATCACCGAATACATTTCGCCCGACATCGCAAAACCGCAACGGTCGCAAACGCCGGCGGCGCTTCCCGGACATTCCGGCAGATAGGTTCCGTCGGACAGGACAAAATCGGAAACCCAGCACTGTTTTTTGAACCTGTTGCGTTTCATCAGTTTCAATCCCGAAACCGAATTCATAACGGGATAACCGGCTTTCTTTTTCCGGATAATCAAATCAATTACTTCCTCCCGTTTATCCCAGTCGAGGAACAAATCTTCCGTTCCTTTGTAGGGCGTATGGAAATTCAGGGAAATCAACCGGATGCAGGGATTGTTTTTCGCAAATTCGATTGTTTCCTCCACTGCGGTATAATTCAGGGAATTAATCACCATATTAACGCTCAGATGCGGATGGCGGGAGGTTTCGATATTTTTCACCAGACGGTCGAAAGCGCCTTTCCCGCGTATGGCGTCGTGAAATTCGCCTGTTCCGTCCAGGCTGACCCAAATCGAATCGGCTTCGGAACCGGCAAACGGCAACTGTGCATTCGTAGTAACCGTAACGGAATAGTAACCGGTTTTTTTCGCCAGGCGAATCAGGCTATTCAAATCTTTATCGCTATCGCGCCACAAGACAGGCTCGCCGCCCTCAAAATCGACAAAACGCGAACCGAGACGGTAGGAATGTTCCAGTTCCGCCCTGATTTGTCCGTAAGTTTTTATGCGGGGATTTTCCATCCGGTAAATCGTACAGTGCCTGCACGTCAAATTGCATTTATCCGACACAAACAGCACTGTTTGCAGCGGACTTTTAGCACCGGGAAGCAGGTTTTTGAAAAACCAGAACGGAAGGTAAAACAGCGATTTCATGCGATAAACCCGACAATAATCAAAATTAAACAAAAGAACGACAGCAAATTGCGTGCCGACAGCCAGCGAATCATAAACCAGTCGAGACGATATGCCTCTATCTTTTTCCAGTCGCCCACAGGCCCCATCCAGAAGCGGGGCGAGAATTTCCTGCCGGGGCAACGGACAAATGCGACCATTAAATAAAACAGATTGACCGCCGCAGGCAGGGTAAGTAAGGTAAACAAATAATATTTCGATAAATAACCCAGCCATACGCCTCCGATGATGCAGCCGTAGGCGCTTGATAAAAGCAGCAACAGGCAAAACAGCATCCGCCGCCGGGATTTCAATAAAACGGCGAAAGTCATTTTCCCGGATTCCTTATCCGGTTCGCAATCCATAATGGAATGGACATAGACAATGTTCGCTACCAGCAAACCCACCGGAATGGAAATGAACACAATTGACCGGTCGAAATGTCCGCAGGCGGCGTAATATACGCCGGTCATGGACAGGGGGCCGAACATGATGCCAATCACTACATCGCCCAAACCGCGATACGACAACCGCAGCGGCGCGCCGGAATAGGAAATGCCCAGCACGGCGGAAATCAGGGTGATCCACAAAATAAAATCGCCCCTGAACCACCAGAGAATGCTTCCTGCCGCCAGCGCAATGGATCCGAAAACCAAACAGGCGATTAACAGCTGGTTGAGCGTAGCCTCTCCCGAAGTGATGTAACGGCATTTGGCTATCCGCGCACGGAAACCTTTCCGCGCCATGGCGTCGCGAAATTCGGTGCCTTTGACCCGGTAATCGAAATAATCGTCAAACAGGTTCAAACTCATGTGCGCCGTTACAACGCCGAAAACGGCCAGCAAGCCTGCATAAATGGAAAATCCGGACGCCTGCGAAGCGACGCAAGCAGCAAGTACCGCCGGCAGCAAACTTTGAGGCAATGAAGTGGTACGGGAATTATTCACCCAAAAACGAATTGTATTCATTTCTTTCTCTGACGTTTTTCTGTATTTAATGTCTGTTATCCTTAATAATTGCTGCAAAGATAATAACTATTTATTATATAAACCGCAGATTATTGGAAAAAAGCCGGAAAACAGGCAGGAGATAAAAAGGTGGTATTACAAAGCCCCCTCCGTAATTCGTAATTCACGGGTGTATTTCAAATTGTCGCACTGCCGAATGTGATTATAACCTCATTTCCACTTTATTTAGTTATCCCTTAAAAAGTCTATACAGTTCAACCAATCCGATTGGAATTATCAATCAATCGGACTGGTTGAGTTTTTGCAGTCATAAATACAGCTTTTGTTATGAGCCACAAAAGAACTCTCATAGCTCTTTTGAAGTTGAATGCCGCCGCCGCAGGCATTATATTGATAGCATCACCCTGTACCCCCCTGTAAAAGTTACGCCCTGAACGGTGATCGCTTTTTAAATGACTTGTTTT
>JAITCT010000219.1 GCA_031282925.1 Dysgonamonadaceae bacterium
CCCGACATGTCGGCAGAATTGATTCACGCCATGGCCGAAAGAACGCTCAATGCAATCGGCTATGAACTGATTACTTCCGACGGGCGGAATTTTCCGGTACAGGATTCCATTTCGGAAATCGACGGAATTGCGGCTATTTCGGTTGCTTCCGAATTGCTGAGTAACGAACGGGGTGGGAAAGGCGTCCTGCTGGGCGGAATTGCCGGCGATTCGCCTGCGGAAGTAATCATCATCGGAGCGGGAGTAACCGGAAGAGTGGCGGCACGGGCGGCACTGGCGTTGGGCGCATTAGTCAAAGTGTTTGACAACGACATACTTAAACTTCGTCAATTGCAACAGGAAGTGGGAACGATGGTTTTTACTTCGGTTTTTCAACCCAATGTGCTGGCGAACGCTTTCCGGTCGGCCGACGTGGTAATCGGCGCTTTACCCTGCATCAACGAACCGGTTCGCTGCCTGATTTCAGCCGGCATAATCCGCCACATGAAAAAAGGCGCCTTGATTGTTGACCTGCAAATCAATCAGGGCGGTTGCTTTGAAACGACTTGTTTCCTTCCCGAAAATCATCCGAAAATGTTTGAAAAAGGCGGAGTTATTCATTATTGTGAGCCGAATATCAGTTCGAGAGCGGCTCGAACTACTTCCATGGCAATGAGTAATATTTTCGCACCCATGATTATAAGGATGGGCGAAGCAAGCCTTTCCGACGCCGCTCAATCGGATACCGTTTTTCGTTCGGGGCTTTACATGTATTCCGGGAAATTAGTCAATTCGTATGTGGCCAAGCGTTTCAATTTACCGGCGAATGATATAGGGCTGTTCTTGTCGGTATTTTAAACATAATTTGCCCGAATTAATGAATAAGTCAGGCATTGCCTGTAAATAAATGATGAGTAGCAAAGAAATTTTTCGTACTTTTGCGCAATAAAAACACTTCGACAAAATGAGCGATAGCATTGTTATTATCCCGACTTATAACGAAAAGGAAAACATTGAAAAGATAATTCGGGCGGTTTTTTCGCTGGAAAAACCATTCGATGTTTTAGTGATTGACGACGGTTCTCCTGATGGAACAGCTTCAATTGTAAAGCATTTGCAAACCGAATATCCGGATCGGCTTTTTATCCTGGAACGCCAAGGGAAACTTGGCTTGGGAACTGCTTATATTGCCGGTTTCAAATGGGCTTTGCAGCGTGAATATGAATACATATTTGAAATGGACGCCGATTTTTCCCATAATCCGGAAGATTTGATTCGTTTGTACGACGCCTGTTTGAAAGGAGGGGCGGACGTAGCCGTCGGATCGCGTTACATTACGGGCGTGAATGTGGTTAACTGGCCTATATCACGGGTTTTAATGTCTTACTTTGCCTCTGTTTATGTCCGTGTCATTTCGGGAATGAATATTAAGGATACTACAGCCGGATTCAAGTGCTATACGCGAAAAGTATTGGAAACCATTGATTTGGATTCCATTCGTTTCAAAGGGTACGCTTTTCAGATTGAAATGAAATTTAAGGCTTATACTTTGGGATTTAAGCTCACGGAAGTTCCGATTGTCTTTGTTAACCGTGTAGAAGGCGTTTCCAAAATGAACAGCGGAATATTCGGCGAAGCTTTGCTTGGCGTTATACAGTTGAAGTGGGACAGCTTGTTTAAATGGAGAATTGAACATTGAGAATGAAGCGGCTATGATTCTTATACAGGATGCTTTAATTATCAATGAAGGAAAACGGTATAAGGCTGATGCAGTAATCGAAGGAGAGCGAATCCATGCGATTCACCGTTCACCGTTCACCGTTCACCGTTCACCGTTCACCCAAATCCTCAACGCCCAAGGCCTCCTGTTGCTTCCCGGCCTCATTGACGATCAGGTACATTTCCGCGAACCGGGGTTAACGCATAAAGGCGACATTCACAGCGAATCGCGAGCCGCTCTTGCCGGCGGAATCACCTCTTTTATAGATATGCCGAACACGTTGCCTCAAACGGTTACCGTTGAGGCTTTGAACGAAAAATTCGACCTCGCCGCCTGTACTTCCATGGCGAACTATGCTTTTATGATTGGGGGAACGAACGATAACATTGACGAACTGAAAAAAGAAGGCGCGAAAAGAGCTGCCGCTATCAAAATTTTTATGGGCGCTTCGACCGGGAATATGCTTGTCAATAATCCCCAATCACTGGAAAGGATTTTTTCGGAAACAGACCGGATAATTGCTGCTCATTGCGAAAGCGAAACGGTTATTGCCGCCAATAAAGCGCGTTACATTGCACAATACGGCGAAAATTCGGACTGCAGGTTTCACCCGAAAATACGGGATGTTCGGGCATGTTTCGAGTCATCTGCCGAAGCGGTGCGGCTGGCGAAAAAATACAGTTCCCGCCTGCATATTTTCCATTTGTCCACCGAAAAAGAATTGTCGCTTTTGGAATCCTGCCCTTTGGAAGAAAAACGCATCACTGCCGAAGTTTGCATTCATCACCTTTGGTTTACCGATGCGGATTATCCCGCAAAAGGTAATTTAATCAAGTGGAATCCCGCCGTCAAATCGCAGTCCGACCGCGACGCTTTGCGAAAAGCCCTGATTGAAGGAAAGATTGACGTTGTCGCAACCGACCATGCTCCGCACACGCTGACGGAAAAGGAAGGTTCCTGTTTAAAAGCGGCTTCCGGCGGACCGATGGTTCAACACGCTCTGGTTGCCATGCTGGAATTGTGCCGGCAAGGTGTTTTCACCGAAGAACTGGTGGTGGAAAAAATGGCGCACGCTCCGGCTAAACTCTTCGGTATCAAAGATCGTGGATTTATTCGAGAAGGTTATTATGCCGATTTGGTTTTAGTCAATCCCCATCAATCCTGGACGGTTGACAAAGGAAACATTTTGTATAAATGCGGATGGTCGCCTTTGGAGGGGACAACTTTTACGCATCAAGTTGAGAAAACGTTTGTTAACGGGCGGTTGGTTTATGATAGAGGGACGTTCGATGAGGGTTTTAGAGGGAAGGAATTGGAAATAAATATGTAAAAAGTTATGATTATCTGTGTTTTACATCTACTCCTAATTCCCGCAAGAGGGGCAGGCGAATGGTAATCATAAAAGCTGCTATGGTCCTGAAATAATGCCGCAAACCTGCGCAGGAATTTGCCGTTTCCGAATATGTTTTTTATTGAAAATCAGTGTTTTATCAAAAGAATATGCAACTGAAAAATTTATTACAGGCTTTCGTATCCCTCTTTTATCCGAAACTTTGCGTAACTTGCGGAGAACCTTTGGTTGCCGGGGAAAATTATTTTTGCCTGGAATGTTTCCTGAAATTACCGAAAACCAATTATCACCTGATCCCAGACAACCGGACAACCGACCGTTTTGCCGGAAAAATTCCCGTTGCGAAAGGCGCTTCCTATTTATATTACAGTAAAGGCGGGCTCAGTCAAAAACTAATCGCCGAAATCAAATACCGCGACAATCGGAATCTGGGCGAGTGGATGGGCGTTTTGCTGGCAAAAGACTGGCTCCCGGGCGGTTTTTTTCATTGAAAATCAGCGTCTTATCAAAAGAATATGCAACTGAAAAATTTATTACAGGCTTTCGTATCCCTCTTTTATCCGAAACTTTGCGTAACTTGTGGAGAACCTTTGGTTGCCGGGGAAAATTATTTTTGCCTGGAATGTTTCCTGAAATTACCGAAAACCAATTATCACCTGATCCCCGACAACCGGACAACCGA
>JAITCT010000237.1 GCA_031282925.1 Dysgonamonadaceae bacterium
GGGCTTTGTCAAATCGGCGCTGCTATTATGGGCGGCAAGGGGTATGCCTACAGGGAAATACTGGCTCATTATTTTCCACATGCAGAAGTGAAAAAGATATATTGAGTTGACGAGTAAACAAGTTAACGAGTTAACAAGTAAACGAGTTGACGAGTTGATGAGTAAACGAGTAAACAAGTTGACGAGTAAATTAGTTGACGAGTTGACGAGTTAATGAGTAAACGGGACTCGGCAAACGTATAACGCTATCAGATAATAAGGTTTTTTTACCCGCTTACCTGTTAACTCGTCAACTCGTTTACTCATCAACTTGTTTACTCGTTTACTCGTTTACTTGTTAACTCATCAAACACATACAATGAACTTCAATAAATTCCTGACCGAAATATCCCGCTTCATCCCCCGCAAACGGATTTATACGGATGAACTCCGCCGGCTGGCGTATGGAACGGACGCCAGTTTTTACCGCCTGATCCCGAAAATAATCATTCGCGCGGCAAACGAAACGGAAGTTTCCCGTCTGCTATCCATCGCCGACCGCCTGCATATCGCGGTTACTTTCCGCGCTGCGGGAACCAGCCTTTCGGGGCAGGCAATCAGCGATTCGGTACTGGTTGTTGCCGGCAAACACTGGGAAAAATATACGATTTTGCCCGGCGCAACGGCCATTCGTTTGCAACCCGGCATTATCGGGGAACGGGTGAACGCCTTATTGAAACCCTTCGGACGGAAATTTTCGCCCGATCCCGCATCGGTAAAAAGCGCCATGGTCGGCGGAATTGTGATGAACAATGCTTCGGGAATGAACTGCGGCGTCCATGCCAACAGCGACCGGATATTATTGTCGGCGCGCATGGTGCTGGCCGACGGAACCGTCCTGGATACGGGCGACGCCGGCAGCCGGACTTCTTTCCTGCAAAACAGGCCGGAATTTATCCGCGAGATAAACAGTCTTCGCGACCGTGTGCGCGCCGATGCTTCCCTCGCGGAGCGCATCCACCGGAAATATGCCATCAAAAACGTTACCGGGCTTAATCTTTTGCCTTTTGTTACGTATGACGACCCTTTCGATATTATCGCCCATTTGCTGGCGGGGTCGGAAGGAACGCTGGCTTTCCTGTCGGAAGCCGTGATGAAAACCGAATACGACTTTCCGTTCAAGGCGAGCGCCATGCTGTATTTTACGGACGTCAGGGAAGCCTGCAGGGCGGTTGTTGCCATGAAAAAGCTGGAAAATGCAGGCGGAGAACCGATTGTCAAAAGCGCCGAACTCCTGGACGGGAAATCCCTGAAATCCGTCAACGATCCCGCGGGCGAAGGGTTGACTGCCGTTTTGACCGAAACCAAAGCGTCTTCCCAACAGGAACTGGACAATCATATTGCGGAAATAAAAGCCGCACTCAGGCATTTTCAAACCCGCGTCCCGGTCTGTTTTACGGACAGGGAAAGCGAATATTCCCGTTACTGGGCGATTCGTTCGGGCATTTTCCCTTCCGTTGGCGGAACGCGGCAGCCGGGTACGACTACGCTCATCGAAGACGTGGCTTTCCATATTGAAGACCTGCCGGAAGCTACCGCCGATTTGCAGCAATTGATGGTAAAGCACCATTACAGCGACGCCTGTATCTATGGCCACGCCCTGGAAGGAAACTACCATTTCATCATCAATCAATCGTTTGAAACGGAAGCGGAGGTCAAACGCTACGAAGCCCTGATGAACGACGTTGTCAAACTGGTGGTCGATAAATACGACGGTTCGCTGAAAGCCGAGCACGGCACCGGCCGAAACATGGCGCCATTTGTTGAACGCGAATGGGGAAGCGAGGCTTACGGGATTATGAAAGCCGTGAAACGGCTGTTCGACCCCAAACAACTGCTGAATCCCGGCGTTATTTTCAATGACGACCCGCAGTGCCATCTCAAAAATTTCAAGCCCTTGCCGCTGATACATCCGGAAATAGACAAATGTATTGAATGTGGCTTCTGCGAAGTCAATTGCCTGACTTGCGGATTGACCCTTTCATCGCGGCAGCGGATTGTGCTGCAACGGGAAATAGGCCGGTTGAAAGCATCCGGCGGGAATCCGCAGCGCCTGCGTACCTTACGGAAACAGTACCGCTATCAGGGCAACCAAACCTGCGCCGGCGACGGACTTTGTGCCGTGTCTTGCCCGATGGGCATTAACGCCGGCGAGTTGACGCGCAGCATTCGCCGGACGGAAATGCCGGCAGGCAGCCCCGGGTACCGCATCGGGGAATTTGCCGCCGGGCATTTTTCGCCGGTAAAAAACGGATTGCGTGCCGTTCTCGTCCTTGCCGACATACTGCATACGCTTCTGGGAACAGAAATCATGCGTTTCGCCGGCAGGCAGTTACATACGCTCCTGCACTTCCCGCTATGGACGCCCGCCATGCCGAAAAGCCGTCCCTCCCTTTCCGCAGGCTTAAGCCTGCGGAAAGCGCGCCCTGCCTCTTTGAAAGCGGTCTATTTTCCTTCCTGCATCAATCAAACGATGGGACAGGAAAAACATTCCCCCGAAAAACAGCCGTTGACCGATACGATGCTTTCCCTCCTCCACAAAGCCGGATACGAAGCGATTTTCCCGGAAAAGATGGACAACCTCTGCTGTGGAACGATTTGGGAAAGCAAAGGAATGCCGGATACGGCCGACCGGAAAACCGCCGAACTGGAAGCCGCACTGTATGAAGCAAGCGGACAGGGAAAATATCCCGTCCTGTGCGACCAAAGCCCGTGCCTGTACCGGATGCGGCATACCATAACAAGAATGAAACTGTATGAGCCTGTCGAATTTATCATGACTTTCCTGCTTGACAGGCTGGAATTTACGCAAACCGATACGCCGGTTGCCGTACACATCACCTGTTCCATGCGGAAAATGGGTTTGGAGAAACAAATCGTTGATTTGGCAAAACGCTGTTCGTCAAACGTCCTGATACCCGAAGAAACGGGCTGTTGCGGCTTTGCCGGCGACAAAGGCTTTACGCATCCCGAAGTGAATGCTTATGCCTTGCGGAAACTTCGTCCGCAGATCGAAGCGGCGGGCATTGGCCGGGGCTATTCCAACAGCCGCACCTGCGAAATCGGCTTAACAACCAACAGCGGGATTGCTTACCGGTCAATTGTTTATCTGGTTGATGAATGTACCCGTCCCCTTGTCAACCCGTCAACTCATTAACTTGTCAACTCGTTTACTCGTTAACTCAAAAAACAACAATATGATTCTAATAGCAGACAGCGGTTCTACAAAAACCGACTGGTGTTTGGTAAAACAGGGTGAAAAATTACAGCAGGTAACTACCCAAGGTATGAATCCCTGTTTCCAGTCGGAAGACGAAATTGGAAATGAAATACAGGCAGCATTGTTGCCTGAGTTGCAAACGGCGACATTCGACGCGCTCTACTTTTATGGAGCCGGCTGCCTGCCGGAAAAAATTCCGGCGATGCAAACCGCCCTCGGTAAATATTTCGACGCAAAAACAATCGAAGTCCATTCCGATATGCCGGCAGCAGCCCGCGGATTGTGCGGAAAAAATCCGGGGATTGTCTGCATACTTGGCACCGGCTCCAATTCCTGTTTCTATGACGGGGAAAAAATTACGGCCGGCGTTTCCCCTTTGGGATTCATCCTGGGCGATGAAGGCAGCGGCGCCGTACTCGGCAAATTGCTGGTGGGGGATATTCTGAAAAACCAGTTGCCCGCGGGACTGAAAGAAAAGTTCCTGCAACAGTTCGCTTTGACCCCGGCCATGATTATCGAGTGGAGTTTCACCGGCGGGACAGTTAATTTCGCTGAAAATGATTACTTTTTTGTGCAAAGTATAATTCGTGCATTCGTGGCTTTAAAACTTATTCGTGCATTCGTGGCTTTCTTTAAAATCCACATGTTTTGTTACATTTCACGGTTCAAGTTATCCAGGGCTTTTCTTACGGAACCGTATTTCAGGAGCAGTTTACGGGCGTCTTCTTCGGGTATATGCAACTCCTCCGCAATCATCCGCGTCCCGCGTTTAATCAGCTTATTGTTGGTCAGTTGCATATTTACCATTTTGTTTCCTTTTACCCGCCCCATCCTGATCATGAGTGTTGTGGAAATCATGTTCAGGATCAGTTTTTGAGCTGTCCCCGCTTTCATGCGGGTACTTCCGGTGATAAATTCAGGCCCGGCTACCGCTTCGACAGGATATTCGGCCGCCTGCGCCAGAGGAGAATCCGGGTTGCACGTGATACAACCGGTCAGTAAGCCGTTTGCACGGGCTTTACTGATGCCGCCGACAACATAGGGAGTGGTTCCGGAAGCGGCAATGCCGACCACCGTATCGGAGGCATTGATTCCAAACGCCTGTAATTCTTCCCATGCCCTGTCCGGATTGTCTTCCGCAGCTTCTACCGCGCTGCGCAAAGCCGTATCCCCGCCGGCAATCAACCCGATAACAATACCCGGCGAAACGCCGAAAGTAGGAGGTATTTCCGAAGCGTCCAAAACGCCTAAACGCCCGCTTGTCCCCGCCCCCAGATAAAACAGCCTGCCGCCCGACGACATGCGTTCCAAAATCCTGTCCACGAGAATTTCTATTTGAGGGATAACTTTTTTGACTGCCGAATGAACTTTAGCATCTTCCCGGTTGATACCGGTTAATATTTCATGCACGGACATTTGGTCTACATGCTGAAAATCCGAAGGAGATTCCGTAATACTTATCATGATTTTTT
>JAITCT010000247.1 GCA_031282925.1 Dysgonamonadaceae bacterium
TAGGTATCGTCAGGCAAGCCATCGTCATTGAAATCCGCCGTGCCGTTTCTGCTCACTTCAACAAGCCGGTCGCTGTCGTCCCAGGTATAAAGTTCCATTTCTTTTTCCCGTCCGTCTTCCCATTCAAAACCGGCTATGCGGCCTTTACTGTCGAATGTGTAACAACTGTCCACTTCTCCTTCTCTATAATAGCGGTGCGAATGCCGTTTTCCAGACGCGCTTCGGTTCGTGATATGGTATCTCATGCAGATGTGGTATGGTTGAAAGTTTCGGATTGATACCACAATTGCATACCGTTATCGTCGTAAGCAGAGGTATATCTTTGTTTTTCAAAATAAGATGAACTTCTTCCGTAGTATTCATATTCTTCTTTGGTTTTAACAAATTCGCCGTTAGGTAATTGATAATATTCGCTCACAACAGAAACTTTGAAAGTATAATCTTCTTGCGATTTGTTCCATTCATAAATCTTCAACGAGGTGATGTGTCCGTAGTTGTCATATTCACATTCGTATTTCTCCTTTAGATTATAAAATCCCGTGGATGACGGGACAGGTGGGTATTTCCGGTAAATGCGCGTCGGACGTGCCGCCTGTTTTGCCGCAGGGTCATTTGCTATTATTCCCGACCGCATGGGGAAAAGCGGCGGTTCGCCGGTCGACGAGGAACTGTGTAAGGCTGTTTTTGCTACTGTTGTTTTCGGGCGTTTCTTCAAGAAATCGGGCGTTTGCGCCCATACTTGTCCTGCAAACATAAGGCAGGACATCAGGACTAAATAAGGTAATTTTATTTTCATTTTTCAAATATTATAATTGAGATATTCTTTATTTAAACGCAAATTGTCCGTGCCCTGTCATTCCCGCGCAGGCGGGAATGACAGGGCACGGACAATTAAAATACACCGTTCCGGCTTGCATTTTTGCAAATTAAGCCTTCCCTGCCGAACCTAATACGCTGACAACTTTATGTTTATAAAGCTCTTTCAGCCATTCGCGAGCAGGTCCGAGATATTGACGGGGATCGAACCATTCGGGATGTTCGTTGAAAGTTTGGCGAATAGCGGCAGTCATGGCCAAACGCCCGTCAGAGTCAATATTTATCTTGCATACGGCTGATTTGGCTGCGCGGCGCAATTGTTCTTCGGGAATGCCGATGGCGTCTTTCAGTTTACCTCCGTTGGTATTGATGATTTCCACATATTTGGGAGAAACGGATGAAGCGCCGTGCAAAACAATCGGAAATCCCGGAATTCGCCTTTCGACTTCTTCGAGGATGTCGAAGCGCAAAGGAGGCGGAACCAGCACGCCGTTGGCGTCGCGGGTACACTGGTCGGGTTTGAATTTGTTTGCGCCGTGCGAAGTCCCAATAGAAATTGCGAGCGAATCCACTCCGGTTTTGGAAACGAAGTCTTCCACTTCTTCCGGCTGGGTGTAAGTGTGGTGTTCGGCTACTACCTCGTCTTCGATACCGGCCAAAACGCCCAGTTCACCTTCAACGGTAACATCGTATTTGTGAGCGTATTCAACCACTTTCCTTGTCAATTCCACATTTTCGTTATACGGATGATGCGAGCCGTCAATCATCACGGAAGAGAAACCGTATTCGATACAACTTTTGCAGAGTTCAAACGTATCGCCATGGTCCAAATGAAGAACAACAGGGATATTTTTCCCCAATTCTTTGGCATATTCCACCGCACCCTGCGCCATGTAGCGTAAAAGCGTTTGGTTGGCATACTTACGCGCTCCGCTTGAAACCTGCAAGATTACAGGGGAACTTTCTTCCACACAAGCCTGTACGATGGCCTGTAATTGTTCCATATCATTGAAATTGAAAGCCGGGACTGCATATTGACCCGTAATTGCTTTTTTGAAGATTTCGCGGCTGTTGACTAAGCCTAATTCTTTGTAACTTACCATTTTATTTGTTTTTTTTAGTTAATAAAAATCCGATTTTATTTTTACGATGCAAAGGTACATGAAATTTTCCGATTTATACACAGACAATTAATTTTGTACAATAATAATTTGAATAATCCGCTTTTGTCATTAAAAATCATGTTGTTTACCGGATTTGATTACTGTCTTCCAATAACCATTTCCGAACAGGCATAACCCGGATTTCTACGTCTGATTTTGGAATTGTTTCTTCTTCATCTTTGGTAATAATCAGGCATTTTTTTATTTCAAAACTATGTGCAAGTTCGACAAGCCCATCAATTTCCCGTTGCCGCGTGTCAATATCCTGCATACTGTAAGTTACCTGTATTGCGATTTTCGATTCCGGCAAATAAAAATCTACTTCCGTACGCCCCTGAAAAAAATGCAGTTCGTCGCCGTACTGCTGGCGTAACCGAATAGCTACTTGATTTTCGAGCAAGGAAGTATTACCGTCAAACAAAAACAGGTTCAGCAACCCGTTGTCAACAAAATAATGCTTTTTGTTAGCCTCTTTGTCGGCCAATTTTGCGCAGTAATTCTCTACTGAAAAAATCAACCACGATTCTTTCAAGTAGCCCAAATAATCAATAACAGTATCCGTACTGACTTTTTTCCCCGCAGCCGAGATCACATTTGCCAACCGGTTGAACGATACGGGTTGTTTTACGCTTTCGGCCAACTTGCGCACAAGCACACGCAACGCATAATCATTGCGAATTTGATAACGTGATACTAAATCGCCGAAAAACACTTTTTGGTACAGGCTACTCAACCACTCGCGTTTTGTCGAGATTTTTGCCAGTTCCGGCAAACCGCCAAACCGGAAATATATTTCATAGTTTCTCGCTATTTCAGGATAAAATTTGTGTACGGCATTTTTATCAGACATATCAATGCCTTGTGCTTTTAAAAATTCCGGGAATGAAAACGGATACACATTTTTTATCGTAAACCGCCCGCCCAAAGTGGTAGCGATTTCGCTACTGAGCATTTTGGCATTGCTGCCGGTTATAAACACGCGGTATCCCCGGTCGGCAAGGCGGCGGGCAAATTTTCCCAACCGTCAACAATCTGGATTTCGTCGAGAAAAAAGAGCGGGCGGCAATCGTACATCTCTTCATAACTCGTTTTGAGCAAGTCCAAATCGCCAAGTGCAAGTGCGGGAAGGCGGTCGTCCTCAAAATTAAAATAAAGAATCTCATCTATCAGATGTCCGGTTCTCAACAATTTTTGTATCTGCTGATACATCAAATACGATTTACCGGCTCGCCGCAAACCGGCAAAAACATAATTCAGTGCATCCTCAATAATATAAGGACGTTCAATCAACGATTTATTTTGTACTTCTCGCTGATTTTCGGCAATTAACAATTTTAGCATGTCTTTATTTATCATTCGGTATCGAATATGGACGACAAAAATAGTGGTTTATTATCGAACATACAAGATAAGAAGATGGTCATGGCTTCCGCAACGGGGACATACTGCCCCTTCTTTCTTTATCGCAATACTCCCTATTTTAAAAGTGCATTTGACTGCCAACTAAAAAAAACACAAAATCTTATATGACCTATCAAATAATTGCCTACTTTTGCAGGCTCTTTTATCTTGGTTACGTGAATTTGAAGACTTGTTACAGAATCGAAAAATGGCAGACAATCAAATAGAAATTTTAATTGCTAACGAGGAACATGTTCCCTATGTCCCCATCGTATTGAAAACAATAAAAGAAGCGGCAAAAGTGCGCGGTACGGGGATTGCCGAACGTTCGCCCGAATACGTGGAGCAGAAAATGCGCGAAGGAAAAGCAATTATTGCCTTGGCCGGCGATGAATTTGCAGGATTCACCTATATCGAATCGTGGGGAAACAAACAATTTGTCGCCACATCCGGTTTGATTGTCGTTGACAAATTCAGGGGACAGGGTTTGGCTAAACGGATTAAAATCAGGGCATTCCAACTGGCGTGCCAATTGTGGCCCGAAGCCAAACTGTTCAGCCTGACGTCCGGAAGCGCCGTGATGAAAATGAATACCGAATTGGGATACGTTCCGGTTACGTTTGCCGACTTGACTGATGACGAGGCTTTTTGGCGCGGTTGCCGGGGCTGCGTTAATTACGACATTCTCGAACGCACCAGCCGGAAGTATTGCATTTGCACGGCTATGCTTTACGATCCGAAAACAGAAAAGAAAAGGATTTGAAAATGTAATTCCTAATGAAATATTTACGATAAAAATGCAATTCATAACAATCAGTGAATGAGCGGCAATAAATTAAAAATATGAACGGATGAAAAAAAAGGTAGTTTTAGCATTCAGCGGCGGATTGGATACATCGTTTTGCGCCATGTATCTGTCGCAGGAAAAAGGGTATGAAGTTTACACCGCACTGGCAAATACCGGCGGTTTCAGTGAAGAAGATTTGAAGAAAATCGAAGAACGCGCCTGTAAATTAGGCGCAAAAAAGCACGTAAACCTGGATATTACGAAAGAATATTACGAAAAAAGCATCAAATACATGATTTTCGGGAATGTACTGCGTAATGGAACTTATCCTGTATCCGTAAGTTCGGAACGCATTTTCCAGGCGCTCGCCATCATCCGGTACGCAAAGGAAATCGGAGCGGATTATGTAGCGCACGGAAGCACCGGAGCCGGAAACGACCAGGTGCGTTTTGACCTCACTTTCGATGTGATAGCCCCCGAAATCGGAATCCTTACGCCTACCCGCGACATGATGCTTACCCGCGAATATGAAATCAATTACCTCAAAGAGCATGGATACGAAGCCGATTTTACGAAGATGACTTATTCCATCAACAAAGGCCTTTGGGGAACCAGCATCGGGGGAAAAGAAACCTTGCAGTCCGACCGGACTTTACCGGAAGAGGCTTATCCTTCGCAGTTGCAGGAGAAAGGCGAAGAAATACTGAAAATCGGTTTTGAAAAAGGAGAGATTTCGGCGGTGAACGGGAAAATATATACCGACAAAGTAAAAGCAATTCAGGAGACAGAGCGCATCGGTTCGCGTTACGCCATCGGGCGGGATATGCATATCGGCGACACGATTATCGGTATCAAAGGGCGCGTAGGTTTTGAGGCGGCGGCTCCTCTGTTGATTATTAACGGCCATAAAATGTTGGAAAAACATACTTTAAGCAAATGGCAACAGTATTGGAAAGACCAAATCGGCACATGGTACGGCATGTTTCTGCACGAAGCGCAGTATCTCGAACCGGTCATGCGCGATATGGAAGCATTTTTGCAAAACTCGCAAAGCCATGTTACGGGAACGGTTATCATCCGTTTGCGTCCTTATCATTTCACTTTGGTCGGCATAGAAAGCGACTACGATCTGATGAAAACCGATTTCGGCGAATACGGTGAAATTAACAAGGCCTGGACTTCGGATGATGCCAAAGGTTTTACCAAAATTACGGCTATTCCGGGCAAGATTTATTTTAATGTTCATAAAGGTGAACAGTGAACGGTGAGGCGGTTACGCCTGTCGCAATTGAGCGGTTACAGCCATCGCAATCGAGCGACTACGGCCATCGCAATCGAGCGACTACGGCCATCGCAATCGAGCGATTACGGCCGTCGCAATTGAGCGATTACGCCCGCCGTAACCGCAGGCAAGTAAAAATGTCCTGCAAAAAAGGGGTGCATTTGGCTGCGGCAACCGGAAATGCACCCCTGTAACTTGGGCGATTTCCAATTAACCGAAAAAAAATGACTACCTTTGCACCCGAAAACGGTTTGAATGATTTTCTTATAGAATGAAGGCATTAGAAAAATTCGGAGAATATGTGATCCTGATAGTGAGAACGCTTACGATTCCCGACCGCTGGAGCGTATTTTTCCGGCAAACATTGAAAGAAATTTATAAATTGGGCGTCGATTCGCTTTGGATTGTCATTTTCATATCCGTATTTATCGGATCGGTTATTACCATACAAGTATCCCTGAATATCCGGTCTCCGCTTATCCCTGATTTTACGGTAGGTTACATTGCCCGCGAAGTAATTCTCCTCGAATTTTCATCCACGATTATGTGTTTGATTCTGGCCGGAAAGGTAGGCTCGAACATTGCTTCCGAATTGGGAACCATGCGCGTTACCGAACAAATTGACGCCCTTGAAATTATGGGTGTAAATTCGGCTAATTACTTGATATTGCCTAAAATGGTTGCATTTATCCTGTTTATTCCCGTCCTGGTTATTTTCAGTATGTTTTTCGGAATCATCGGCGGATATTTGATTGCATTTACTACGGATATGATAACGGTTGCCAAATACGAATTCGGCATACGGTACTGGTTCGCGCCTTATTATGTCGGATATTCGGTTATCAAATCAATGGTATTTGCTTTTTTAATTGTTTCCATTGCCTCTTTTTTCGGGTATAATGTAAACGGAGGCGCTTTGCAGGTCGGCAAAGCCAGCACGGATTCTGTGGTAACAAGCAGCGTGCTGATTCTGACTTTTGACTTGATAATGACCCATTTAATGCTTACTAAATGATAGAGGTACGGCATTTACACAAATCATTTGAAGACAAAGAGGTCTTGAAAGACGTTTCAACTCTTTTTGAAAAGGGAAAAACCAATTTGATTATCGGCCGGAGCGGTTCGGGAAAAACGGTTTTGATGAAAACCCTGATCGGTCTGATTCGTCCCTCTTCGGGTGAAATACTTTACGACAACCGGAATCTGACCGCAATGACTGTAAAAGAATTAAATGCGCTTCGCCGCGAAATGGGCATGTTGTTTCAAGGCTCAGCCCTTTTCGATTCAATGACCGTGTTGGGAAATGTGGTGTTCCCTTTGACCATGTTTACCCGCGACAGTTGGAAAGTCAGGGAAAAACGGGCTAAGTTCTGTCTGGAAAGGGTGAACCTGACCGATGCAGACCATTTATATCCGGGCGAAATCAGCGGCGGGATGATGAAAAGGGTGGCCATTGCCCGCGCCATCGCAATGAATCCGGCTTATTTGTTTTGCGACGAACCCAATTCGGGGTTAGACCCGAAGACTTCCCTGCTCATCGACGATTTGATTCACGATATTACAAAGGAATATAACATAACAACGGTCATCAATACCCACGATATGAACTCCGTCATGAACATCGGCGAAAATATCGTTTTCATCAACGAAGGGCGGAAAACCTGGGAAGGAGACAAAGAAAAAATCATGACTTCGACAAACACGGAACTGAACGATTTCGTATTTGCCTCCGATTTATTCAAAAAAGTAAAAGAAGTAGAAAGTTTTATCAATGAAGAAGGTTAATTTAAAAACAGCAGGAACGCTTTTCATTGCGGTTGTTCTGACGACCGCCTGTGCTAAAAAGCAATACACGGTAAAAAGCATCGAAGTTACCCGTGTGGAAATGAACAGCACGTGGGAACCGGTTGCCGGTACCAAAATGCAGACACTGGTCAATTCCCTTCATGCGAAAATGTCCAAAGAAACCCAAACAGTCATCGGGACAGCCGGACGGACATTGACCAAAGGAAAACCCCAAAGTCCGCTGAGCAATTTTGCCGCCGATGCACTTTTCGATTATGCTTCCGGTTTGTGGGGAACTGTTGACTTTGCGGTAATCAATATCGGGGGAATCCGTAATATTCTAAATCAAGGTCAGATAACAATCGGAAACATATACGAGATATTCCCGTTTGATAACAGGATTGTTTTACTCGAATTACCGGGGAAAGCCGTTAAAGACTTTTTCAATTCCGTAGCAAAAAAAGAGGGAGAGGGTTTGTCGAAAAATATAGAAACCGTAATGAAAAACAAAACCGTCCAATGGTTGAAAATCGGCGGCAAAACCATTGACGAGCATAAGACTTACCTCGTTGCTACCATCGACTACCTGGCCGAAGGCAACGACCGGATGGATGCGCTCACAAAAGCCGTAAAAGTTACGGATTCAAACATTCTGCTCCGCGATGCTGTGATAGAATACATCAAAAAGCAAACAGCCGAAAATAAAGCGATTGATTCAAATATGGACAACAGAATAATGATTTTACAATGAAAGCAATATTTACCCCTAAATCCCCTAAAGGGGACTTTGCCGCAGCAAAACATTCAACTTCATTGCCCCAGACTCCCCCTTCAGGGGGCCGGGGGGTAATACTTATACTTTTACTCGCACTATCCATCGCCATTCAAGCGCAGGAAAAAAAACTCGTCATCCTGCATATCAACGATACGCACAGCCGCATTGAAACGTTCCCGGAAAATCAAGACGCTTACTCCAACAAAGGCGGAATGGTGCGCCTGGATAATTATGTGAACAAAGTCCGCAAAGAAACAAAAAACGTCCTGCTTTTCCATTGCGGCGACCTTGTGCAGGGAACGCCTTATTTCAACTGGTACAAAGGCTTTGCCGAAATCGCCGCTGCCAACTTGATGTGTATCGACGCCGCCTGTCTCGGTAACCACGAGTTTGACAACGGTCTGGAATCCCTGTCCCGAATGGTTCAACGGGCACAATTTCCTTTCATTGCTACGAATTTGGATTTTTCGGGTACGCCGATGGACGGACTGACAAAAAAATATCACATCATCAAACGAAACGGAATAAAAATCGGCATTATCGGCTTGACCATTGACCCCGAAGGCTTGGTTTCCAAGTCCAATGCGGCAGGAGTAAAATATCTGGATCCGGTCAAATCGGCCAATATAGTGGCAGGGTTCCTGAAAAACAGGGAACGGTGCGATTTAATCATTTGTTTGTCCCATCTGGGTTATTACCCCGAAGAGGAAAGTGTCGGAGACATTACGCTGGCTAAGAAAAGCCGCCATATTGACCTGATTCTCGGAGGACACACCCACACTTTCATGCCAGAACCCGACAGGCAACCGAATGTGGATGGACGCGAAGTAATTATTAACCAAACCGGGGCTTACGGCGTTTATTTCGGACGTATTAATATTACAATGGAGGAAGCAAAAAAATGAAAAAGACTCTCTTTCCGGCAATAATTAGCTTGCTGTTTATCGGTTCTTTGATGTATGCACAAAAACAACCGGTGCTATATCAACTTACCGATGCGGCAAAAATGAAACACTGGGTAGATTCGATTTTCGACACGATGACTTTGGAAGAAAAAATCGGGCAATTATTTATGGTTATGACAAACCCGAATCCTTCGCATGACGCCAAAATGCTGAAATATATCCGCGAACAGAAAATCGGCGGAATCATTTTTTCCAAAGGTTCTCCGGAAGATGAAGCCCGGAATATTAACCTGTACCAGCAATCTTCAAAAGTCCCGTTATTGATTTCTCTTGACGGGGAATGGGGATTATCCATGCGCCTCGAAAATACGCCGCGGTTTCCTAAAAACATGATGCTGGGAGCAATTACGGATAACCACCTGATTCAACTTTACGGAGCGGAAGTGGGACGCGAATGTCGGGAATTGGGCATACACATCAATTTTGCGCCGGTTTTGGATGTAAACAGCAACCCGGACAATCCGGTGATCGGAATCCGTTCGTTCGGTGAAAACCAGCAACTTGTAGCCGAAAAAGGCATTGCATATTCCCGCGGCCTGGAAAGTTACGGAGTAATGTCCGTAGGGAAACACTTCCCGGGGCATGGCGATACTTCTTCGGATTCGCACAAGACTTTACCGGTAATCAACGACACGCGGAAACGCATAAATGACATTGAATTATACCCTTTTAAAGCATTTATTGAGGAAGGTTTTTCGGGAATAATGACGGGACATTTATCCGTTCCCGCTTTGGATAAAACTTTCCGCACGCCGACTTCCCTGTCTCCCGCTATTGTAAACAGATTATTGAAAAAGGAACTGGATTTTCAAGGATTAGCATTTACCGATGCGTTGAATATGAAAGGCGCCGCAACCCAAAAAAGTAACTGCGTGCAGGCTTTGGTGGCGGGAAATGATATTTTACTGTGTCCGGCAGATCCGGTTTCGGAAATTGCGGAAGTAAAAAGAGCCGTCGAATTGGGTGTTATCAATTTGTCAACCATTGAAGAACGGTGTCTGAAAGTATTGAGTTACAAATACATTGCCGGATTGAACAACCCAAAGACGATTGAAATCAACGGTCTTGGCGAACGGATTAATTCGGATTATTCCAAATGGCTGGTGCAGAAACTGAATAACGAAGCCGTCACGCTTTTGAAAAACAAAGCGGAACAAATTCCTGTTAAGCAATTAGGGAAGAAGAAGATTGCTGTTCTTTCCATTGGAGCGCAAGATGACATTGCCTTCCGAAACCGATTGGCTTTATACGGTGCATTTGACTTCTTCAGTCTGGCCTCATCAGGGCTTAAAACCGGTGCGGCGAAGGTCTTTGCACAATTAAAAGCCTACGATGAAGTCATTTGTACAATATATTCCGTAAAACAAACCGATTTCCCGGAGCTTCGGAACTTGACAAAAACAAAGGACGTCAATTTATGCTTCTTCACCCTGCCTTATTCCGTTGCTCAATTCAAGCAAAGCGTCGTTGCGGCCAAGTCGGTAATTGTTGCTTACGAAGACACGCCCGGAGCGCAGCAAGCCGCCGCCGAATTGATTATGGGAGGGATTCCCGCCAAAGGAAAACTACCGGTAAGTATTTCCGGTTTGTTTGATCTCGGTGCAGGACTGAAAACACAAAAAGTACGGTTATCTTATCAGGAAGCGATAGAAACAAAAATGTCGCCCGAAACATTACGGAAAATAGGTTCCATTGTCAACGAAGGGATTAAAAAACAAGCCTTCCCGGGATGTCAGGTACTGGTTGCCAAAGATGGGGTTGTTGTTTATAACCGGTCGTTCGGAAACCTTAAGTACACCGGTGCGCGCCCCGTCCTGAATACGGATATTTACGATCTGGCGTCCCTGACTAAACCCGTTGCCACGCTCGCCGCCATCATGAAACTCTATGATACAAAAAAAATCGCTTTGTCCGATAAAATCAGCCGGTTTGTTCCCGAACTGAAACATTCGAATAAAAAGGATATTACAGTTCAATCGGCATTGTTCCACGAAACCCGTTTGCCGGCTTTTATATCATTCTACCAATTGTTGACCGGAACAATGGTTTCAAGCCAACCTGCGGCCGGCATTGAAAAGCAAGTGGCAGACCGGTTCTATATCAAAACGGATTTTGAGAAAGAGGTAATGAACGAAATCGTCAAAGCCAAATTGAATAATAAAAACGGTTTCCTTTACAGCGACTTGAATTTCATGCTCCTGAAAGAAATCGTAGAAAATATTTCCGGGCAAACACTTGATAATTTTCTGGATAACTGGTTATATGCCAATTTAGGAGCTAATTTTACAGGCTTTTTACCGTTAAGAAAATTTCCGAAAGAAAATATCGCGCCCACGGAATACGACGAAACGTGGAGGAAACAACTCTTAACCGGTTATCCGCACGATGAAGCCGCCGCCGTAATGGGAGGCGTTTCCGGAAATGCAGGCCTTTTTTCCAATGCAAACGACTTGGCTAAAATACTGCAAATGTTATTGTACAAAGGCGAATATGGGGGCGAAAAGTATCTGAGTCAGGAAACCGTCAGGCTATTTACCAAAACCAAAAGCGTACATAGCCGCCGCGGGTTAGGCTTTGACAAGCCTGACATGAAAAATCCGGGCAAAACCACAAGCCTCTCCGCACCGGCATCCACTTACGGGCATACCGGTTATACGGGAACCTGTTTTTGGGTTGATCCCGATAAAAACCTGATATACGTATTCTTATCCAACCGGGTTCATCCGTCCCGGAAGCACCGGCAATTAATACAGTCCAATATCCGGGAGCGGATACAGGATGTAATATATGAAGCAATTAACAGTTAACAAATACTTGATACCGGCTTTTCGGCAAAAACAACCCCTTCATTGAATCCGGTCAATTCTCTTTTTTATTGATTTCGATATACAAAATAAAACCGGCGATTACCAAAGATAAACCGGCCGTCAATGTTGTATTACTTTCGTTTTGAAAGAAAAACGGAACGATTAAGAATAATTCTCCCAGTAACAACACTCCGATTCCGCAGTTTTTAAGAAAAGATTTCATTCTTTTATTGATTCAATTTTGCGCAAATGTAACGATTATTTATTACATTAAGGACCTCATCAAAATAAGTTCTAAAAGCGCTGAAATTGATACGCACCTTCTTTTTCAAAGCAACCGGACGTCTGTTAACCGCACGTCAGACAGTGTACCGTGAGGTGCAGTATTCTATTTATCCGAGCGGGAATATGTGAGGATTTTTCACACTGCAAATTTGAAATAAAAAACGAAATGTACCGGGAAATCAGTAGCCGTTTCCTGAAAGTAAAAATATGAAAATCCCGGACTGAATCATTCCAAAATTGCAAAGATAATATCCGGACAGACCGCCCCGAGGTTTTGCATAACCGAAAGAAGCGCGGTCGAACTGTTGTGCGGCCTGCGGTTACTGTGCTTGCGAAAATAATGTTGCATCTCTACGAGATGCAGGGTGGGGACGGATACATTCATTTTCTACCGAGCTGTGCATCTCTGCGAGATGCCGTTTCCATGTTCATCCGTGCATGCCTGAAAAAACAGCACCTCAAAAAAAGAATTAACCAGCCAAATGAACATTCTGTTCCAAGTCCCTGCGCGGGAATATCCTCGATTATTTCATTACCTTTTCAACAATCTTGTCTATTTCAACCGATTCTTTCGACAGATGTTTTTTGATTTCCACGCGCAGTTTACCTAACGAATG
>JAITCT010000253.1 GCA_031282925.1 Dysgonamonadaceae bacterium
TGAGAAGATGCCCGGATTCTGCCCTGTCAAACTGCCTGCCAGACTCATCGGCATAATAGAAAATTTCCACTGCTTTTGCATCCGTAAGAGACAGGTATTTTGTTTGTAACTGTTTTGTAATTAGTGACTTAAAGTTACAGACAACTTGCCTCTTTTCCAACTTTTTATCCTCCAAAATAGCTTTTTCTTACATCGAACTCAGGTTAAGAAGGTTTTTCAAACAAAAGGTTTAAATGATGGAGTGCATTGTTGCCCGCCTCCTGCAAGCGGATTATTTGCATGTAAAACAGGGATTGACTGGGGCATGTGCTGCCGCGGTGCATGGGAAAGCCGTAGCCGGCGGCTCATTTACTTAACGGTCGGGATTTTGTCGAATACCGCTGCACGCGGTGCGTTAAGGCGAAAATGTTCATATTTTGGTTAATTCTTTTTTTGAGGCGCTGTTTTTTCAGGTATGTACGTTGATGAATATGGAACCGGCATCTCGTAGAGATGCAACATGATTTTGACATGCCCTCGGTTGGTGCTGTAAAAGTCAAATAATTCGTTACATGTTGCTGTCTTTAATAACGAACATGTAAAAACGAAAAAAATGACAAATTCAACATTGCTGTCGCAAACACCTGGCCTGTCGGATGCAGGACTGCATCGGGGGAGTACGAACGGATCAGGCGCAGAGAAAGTACAGCCTTCAAGACCGTCAGGGACTTTTGCCTTTATCATAAGTTCTCCCACCGGAACTTCATGAAGATTTACCACCGCTACCGGCAACCTGCAAACCGAAGAAGAACTGTCAATTTTCGCCGGCAGGGTAACAACCGCTGTGAAACACGGGAGATATTGCTGGGAAATGCTGCTTTTGTTCCCGGCCCGACCGCCATCTGCAATATCTGCAGGCGGCATGGACAGAACAGATTACACCGGGTTCAAAAACAGGAACGGAGGAAAATTATCAACCTGAGTTCGATGTAAGAAAAAGCTATTTTGGAGGATAAAAAGTTGGAAAAAAGGCAAGTTGTCTGTAACTTTAAGTCACTAATTACAAAACAGTTACAAACAAAATACCTGTCTCTTACGGATGCAAAAGCAGTGGAAATTTTCTATTCTGCTGATGAGTTTGACAAGGCAGAATCCGGGCATCTTCTCAAGACGGATAACGGGAAAAAGCACCGGAATCGCAAGTTTACAATATTGTTTCGCCGCTTCGCGGCTCGCAATGACGGCTGCGGTAATTCTCAATTCCTCATTGGCGCAAGGGCGGCAAGACCGTAATTCGTAATTTCACTTGAAGCAATCCGGGAGATAATTTTTATCTGCCTGTGTGTAATTGAAAAATTTCATGTAAATTTGCAACCATTTACAATTGAAAATAATCATTTGAAATATGTTACGAATCGCAATACAAGGCAAAGGACGTCTGAATGAAGAAACGCTGAATCTTCTGCAAGAAGCGGGCGTCAAATTATCATCCGCAAAAAGGACGTTGCTGATTCCGGCAAAAACTTTTCCGGCCGAACTGTTATTCCTGCGGGATGACGATATTCCGCAAGCCGTAGCCGACGGAGTAGCCGACGTGGGAATTGTCGGTGAAAACGAGTTTATGGAGAAACAGAAAAATGCGGAAATCATAAAAAAACTGGGGTTCGGCAAATGCAGGCTCTCGTTGGCCATACCCAAAGAAGAAGATTATATCAATCTCAACTGGTTTAACGGAAAAAAAATTGCCTCTTCCTATCCGGTCATTTTATCCGATTTTCTGAAAAAGAATGCGATAAAAGCGGATATTCACACCATTAGCGGTTCGGTGGAAATTGCGCCGGGAATCGGCCTGGCAGACGCTATTTTCGACATCGTCAGTTCGGGAAGCACTTTAATGAGCAACCACTTGAAAGAAGTGGAAACAGTGATGTATTCGGAAGCGGTATTAATCGGTAACAAATCGTTGAGCAAGGAAAAAGAAAAGATTCTCAATGAGTTGATTTTCAGAATTGACGCCGTGCAAACCGCCGAGGATAAAAAATACATCCTGCTGAATGCGCCCAACAATGTCTTGCCCGACATATTCAATATTCTTCCCGGTATGCGCAGCCCTACGGTTGTGCCTCTGGCACAGGAAGGCTGGAGTTCGGTTCATTCGGTTATTGACGAAAAACGGTTTTGGGAAATTATCGGCAAACTGAAAGATTTGGGCGCGGAGGGTATTCTGGTTATTCCCATTGAAAAAATGATTTTATAAATAACGATGCAGACAATTAAATATCCGCCTCGCAGTGAATGGAACGAATTGATTCGTCGTCCGGCTATGGATGATACCCGTTTGTCGGATGTGGTAAGCGGAATTTTGGACGACGTCAGGCAGAAAGGAGATGATGCGGTTAGAAGGTATGAACTGAAATTCGACCAAGTGAAATTGGACAACTTACTCCTTTCCGAAGCGGAAAAAGCGGAAGCCGGTACTTTATCCGGTGAATTAAAACAAGCCATTCTACAGGCGAAAACCAATATCGAAAAATTCCATGCGGCGCAAAAACAGGATTTGCCGAAAATAGAAACAAGTCCGGGCGTAGTTTGCTGGCAAAAAGCCGTTGCCATCGAAAAAATCGGCTTGTACGTTCCTGGAGGAACAGCGCCTTTGTTTTCCACGGTTTTGATGCTGGCCGTACC
>JAITCT010000264.1 GCA_031282925.1 Dysgonamonadaceae bacterium
AGCATGATGTGGAGGCGTTCGCCGGCGGCGGAAACATTGGGCTGAGCGCTGTGCCGTGCGGCACTGATCTGCGCCGTCAGCCCTGCCAGCGCCCGGTCGAGGCGGTGATTGGCGGCGACAATGGCAGATGTCCATGCGCTTTTGCGATACCATTGCATGTTGTCGGTTTCCATTGCAAACCATTTGTTCAGTTCTGTTTCAAGCCGTCCTACGGCATCCTTAACGTCTTCGCCCGCTTCCGCAAGTTCGCTTGTTGCTATCTTAAAGAAGCCGTAATGGGCTGCGTTTGGTAAACATTTAAATAACAAGGCATTAAATTTTGTCATAACTTATAATGATTAAAAGTAAATAAATTCGGAATTTTATTGCCCGGACGTCCGACATAGTCGGATTTCTTCCCGCAGAGTGTGGCAAAACATCCGACTATGTCGGATTTCTTCCCGCAGAGTGTGGCGAAATATCCGACCGTGTCGGATTTCTTCTCACAGAGTGTGGCAAAACATCCGATTATGTCGGATTTCTTCTCACAAAGTGTGGCGAAATATCCGACTATGTCGGATTTCTTCTCACAAAGTGTGGCAAAATATCCGACATGGTCAGAGCCTTTTTCCGCTCGTGTGCTTTTTTAATTGCCGTATCCATATCTGTTATCTTTTTTATAGCCGCTTCATCCGTTTCCTTACTGACAAATGTCAGCCACCGGTGAAGCGGTCAATTACTCTTCATCTCCTTTCTCGCCCATGTACTTCATGAACAGGTAATCATTCAACGGGTTCAGCCTTTCCTTAATATTCATCGCTGTGTAATTTTGGTTCTGTTAATTCGCGGAGCGAAACTTTAGTGTTTTTATTTCGACTGCGAATTTAAGCAAAAAAATATGAAACTGCAAAATATGGGTTAATTCTTTTTTCCGCATATCTGAATATTAATAACCTCAATGAAGCACAGCGATTGGGAGGTCAAACTCGTCCTCCGTTGAGAATTGCGTGGTTAACTCCGCTTCTTCCGCCATTTTCTGTTCATCGGCTATCCGCTGTTCTTCCAATTCTTCGCTGATTTCTTCTTCCCGCTGTATGCCCCGTTCGTTTTCATAACGGCTGACGCTCAATATAATTCCGAAAAAGGCGCAAGTAACCAAGGTAGAAGTTCCGCCCCGGCTCACCAGGGGCAAAGGTTGTCCGGTAACCGGAATCAGGTTTACGGCTACTGCCATATTCGCCAGGGCTTGCAAAACTAAAGTCAAAGCGCTGCCCATCACCAAGAGTTTAGGGAATAATTTGCCGCACCGCCCGGCAATAATTCCCGCCCGGATAAACAGAAATATGTAAAGCAGCAGCACAAATATTCCGCCTGCCAGCCCCAATTCTTCAATGATAATCGCAAAAATAAAATCGGAATAAGCCTGCGGCAAAAAGTCCCTTTGGCGGCTGTTTCCCGGCAATTTTCCGAGAATCCCTCCGCGGGCTACGGCGATATTGGCTTGCGTTACCTGATAATTAGCGTCGGTTATTTCATACGAGCCGTTTTTCAGGGCGTTTTTTTCGGCTTCTTTTTGATCCGACCATGCATTGCGGTCAAAGATTGCAGGCGCTCTCGTTTTCCAGGTGAGCGGGCGTGACCAGTATTCCTTGAAGAATTTATCGGGGATTACATTGATGGCTGTGGCGAAAAGTCCGCCGGCAAGAACGCATATCGCAACAATCATGAACAGCTTTTTTAACGGGATTTGTCCGATAAACATCATCATCAGGACTACCGTAAAAAGTAAAAATGCCGTGGAAAAATTATCCATCAGGATGATTCCGCAAGTAACAGCGGCAGCAATCAAAATTGAACGATAATGAATATCTTTCTCCGTATTTTTATATTTGGACAGGAAAAATGCAGTTGTCCCAATCAAACAGATTTTTGCAAGCTCCGAAGGCTGAAAAGTTACTCCGCCTATGGATAACCAGCGGGCTGCATCATTTGTTTCCGTACCGGTAAGTTTGACGGCAACCAGTAAAAACCAGACAAATGGAAGCGCCAACAGTGCAATGGAAAAATACTTAGGCGGGCAACTGTGAACAACCAGCACAACAAATAATCCGCCCAATAAAAACATGACGTGCCTCATAATCGGCCGCCAATAGTCCGTTTTGAAAGTCAGCGTACTGGATGCGCTATAGACTTCTACAATTGAAATGGCGCACAGGAAGACGAATATCATCCAGATTACCCTGTCGCCGCGAAATATTTTACTTAAAAAATCCATTGTAATCAATTACGAATGATGAATGGCAAGTTGATTAATTCTCAATTATTACAGTCTTCTGACGCAGTATTTAAATTGTTTGCCTCTGTCTTCGTAGTTTTCAAACAAATCGAAGCTGGCGCAACAGGGGGATAACAATACCGTATCGCCCTGCTCTGCCATGCCGTATGCTTTTGAAACAGCCTCTTCCATGGAATGTGCTTCGGTTGTTTGACTTACTTTTCCGTCAAAGAACTTGTGCAATTTGGAATTGTCTGCGCCGAGATAAATCAGGGCGCGGCATTTTTCCTCTACCAATGCTTCGAGTTCCCGGTAATCGTTACCTTTGTCCGTTCCGCCGAGAATCAGGACAACAGGCGTTTTCATGCTTTGCAGGGCATACCAGGTCGAATTGACATTCGTTGCCTTCGAGTCGTTGATGTATTCTACACCCCGCACTCTGGCCACCTTTTCCAAACGGTGTTCAACCCCTTTGAAATCACTTAAGGAACGACGGATATCTTCATTTTTGATATCCAACAATTTAGCCGCGATTCCCGCTGCCAGTGAATTGTACAAATTGTGCGTTCCTGTTAATGCTACTAATTCTTCTTCCATGTTGAAATTTCCTTTAGGAGTGTTTATAATTATTTGTTTATTTTCCGTATATGCAATCACGCCGTCTTCCTTAAATTGAGCGAAAGGATAAAGCGTCGGAGAATCTCGTAATTCGTAATTCGCAATTCGTAATTTTATCATTGGGTCTTCATTCCAAAAAATAAAAGCATCTGCCGCCGTCTGGTTTCGGATAATCCGCATCTTGGAATCAACGTAATTCTGCATTTCGTAATTGTAACGGTCAAGATGATCGGGCGTAATGTTGAGCAAAACAGCAATATCCGCACGAAAATCGTACATCCCGTCCAACTGGAAACTGCTCAGTTCGATAACATAATAATCGTAATTCTGTTCGGCGACCTGCAATGCGAAACTTTGGCCGACATTTCCTGCCAAACCGACATTCAGTCCTGCGCTTTTCAGGATGTGGTAAGTCAGCATAGTTGTTGTCGTTTTCCCGTTACTTCCCGTGATACAGATTGTTTTGGCATTCGTATATCGTCCGGCAAATTCGATTTCCGAAATAACCGGTGTATTTTGTGCGAGCAGCTTTTTGACTATCGGCGCTTTATCGGGAATACCGGGGCTTTTGACAACTTCATTGGCATTCAGGATCTTTTCTTCCGTATGGCGTCCTTCTTCGCA
>JAITCT010000339.1 GCA_031282925.1 Dysgonamonadaceae bacterium
TGTTGGTAGAAAATACAGGTTGCCACATCTCCCGCCGTCCCGTCAGGGACGGAATGAGGGTATGAAAGAGAAAATCGCACCCTGTTTCCGGCAACACATTCCGTCCCTGACGGGACGGCAGGATGAATTGTGCAGGATATTTTCTACCCCCATATTGTGCCTGACGGCACAACGGCCATGAATTAACAGTTTCTTCGTGTTTTTGTGCCTTCATGTTTCCAAAAAATGCTCCGGAACGGTGTTTTTGTGCGATGCAGGAGTTTTGTTGCAACAAATGGCATTGATTTTCAGTGGATTGAGAATGGAAAATTACCGCAGCCGTCATTGTAGGGGCGCACCCACGTGTGCGCCCTGACTATCGGGGGAGGCGCCGTCCTGACCATCAGGGGGCGCCGCCCTGAATCATCGGGGGCGCACACATGGGTGCGCCCCTACGCGTCTATCCTGACAGAATAATTGCGACAATGTAGAACCTTGTCGCAACAAAGGAGCGGATACATTCATTTTCTACCGAACGGTGCATTTCTGCAGGATGCCGGTTTCATGTTCATCAACGTACATGCCTGAAAAACAGCACCTCAAAAAAAAATTAACCGAATTAACCGAAAATTGTAAAACTTAGTGAAAAACCGTATCTTTGCAACCGGTTTTTTGACAAAAAAAATTAAGGTATGAGCGATAAATTAATAAAAGTAGGGATTAGTCAGGGCGATATTAACGGCGTCTCTTACGAGTTGATTATTAAAACATTTGAAGACGTCGGGATTTTCGAGTTCTGCATACCCGTGCTTTACGGCTCGACCAAAGCATTGGCCTACCACCGGAAAGCGATGGAACTTCCTTCCGTCAATGTCAATGTGATTCGTCATGCCGGGGAAGCGGGAATCAACCGTTTGAATATTGTGAATTGCGGAAATGAAGAGCTTGCCGTTGACTTTTCTCAAACAAACCCGGAAGCCGAATCCCTGGCGGAGCAATCGCTGCAAAAGGCGTTAAGCGACCTCAAAGCCGGCCTGATTGATGTGCTGGTACTTGCGCCGTCCAATGTGGATGAAACCCGGATCCTGTCGGAACAATTGGGTCATACGCCTCTGAAAATTTTAATTCACAACAGTTTCCGGGTGGCCTTGGCAAGCGATAAAATTCCTTTGGCAAATGTTTCTTCCCAATTGTCAATCAATATGCTTGTGGATAAAATCAAGGCTTTGCACGCTTCCTTAATCCGTGATTTTACGGTTACGTTCCCGCGGATAGCGGTGCTGTCTTTCAATCCGGGCATGGGTATTCGGGAGCGGAAAGAGGGTAGGGAAGAGGCGGAAATCATTATCCCGGCAATCAAAGCAGCCGATGAAAGCCGGATTGTTTGTTTCGGGCCGTATGCCGGCGACGAGTTTTTTGCCTGCGGCGATTTTGCGAAATTTGATGCGGTGCTTGCCCTCTACCATGACCAGGGAGCGATTCCATTCCGTAGCATATCGTTCGATGAAGGCGTATGTTATTTTGCCGGATTGCCTTTTGTGGCGGCGGCTCCAGGTCATGGCGTTTCCTACGGCAAAGCAGGCAGGAATGAGAGTTCCGAAATGTCGTTCCGGAATGCGCTCTATTTGGCAATTGATGTTTTTCAAAACAGGAAACTTGATAAGGAAATTCATGCTAATCCATTGAAAAAGCAATATTTTGAAAAAGGTTCCGATAACGAAAAGTTGGACTTGACAAAAGATGAAGAATAAAAAAGGTATCATTCAAATTGCCGCATTGCGGCTGAGAAGCCTGTCATTCCCGCCTGCGCGGGAAACAACGTTCGGCGGAGCCAGTGACAGGCGCGGCAATTTGAAATGCCCGAATAAAAACTACTTAGAATGAACTACGCAATCATTGCTGCAGGGGAAGGTTCCCGTTTGGTAAAAGAAGGAATCCAAATCCCCAAACCCCTGGTTAAACTTCATGATAGTACATTGATTGACAGGCTTATAAATATTTTCCTGAAAAATAAGGCTACTTCCGTTTCCATCATTATCAATGAAGAAATGAAAGAGGTGCAGGAACATATCGAAAAGATAAACATGAGCATACCGTTTCATATCGTAATAAAGTCAACGCCGGGGTCCATGCACAGTTTTTATGAATTAAGCAGATATCTGCAAACGGGGAAATTCTGCCTGACAACCGTAGATACGATTTTCAAAGAAGAGGAGTTTTCAAATTTTATCCGCACCTTTGAGCAAGATACCGTGAATGACGGAGTAATGGCTGTTACTTCGTATATTGATGATGAAAAACCGTTGTATATTTCTGTGGATGAACATACAATGATGATAAAAGATTTTCTGGACAAGCCTGCCAATGATGAAAAATACGTTTCCGGCGGAATTTACGGCTTGACTCCAAAATCCATTCCTGTTTTGTATAAATGCTTGGAAAACGGCATGTTGCGTATGCGCCACTATCAGCGCCAGTTGATTGCCGACGGGCTGATACTGAAAGCCTTCCCGTTTGATAAAATCGTGGATGTGGACCATGCGGAGGACGTCAAAAAGGCAGAAGATTTCCTGTGTGAACCGCCTAAACTTCAAATCGCGGCTATACGCCGGGGAAGCCAATATTCGCCCAATCATATCGGGAACGATGCCGCTATTTTCAATCTGACAATTGACTGCCTGCAAAAAAAAGACTGTGAGGTAACAACTTACTCCGAGCGGGAATTTCAGGATGCGGATATGGATTTTCCAGTCATTTTTAATATGGCCAGGGATACCCGCACAATCTCGAAATTGCGGGAATTGGAAGCTGAAGGGCGAAAAGTCATTAATTCGGCTGCCGGGATAAGTAACTGTACGCGGGTGAAAATGACCCGGCTTTTGCTTGACAACCGGATACCTTATCCGAAAAGCCTGATAGTTTCGACTAACGAGCCTTTGCCGGAATCGGCGCTTACACTCGGCGATTTTTGTTGGGTGAAGCGGGGGGATTCTCATGCTATTCATTATGAAGATGTTGCTTATGCAAGAAACGGTAAGGAAGCCGAAAATATCCTCAATGAATTTGCTTTGCGCGGCATTTCGTCGGCTGTTTTGAACGAACATCTGAAAGGAGACCTTGTCAAGTTTTACGGCGTTAAAAACACGGATTTTTTTTACTGGTTTTATCCGAATGATTTGAATCACAGCAAATTCGGATTGGAAGCAATCAACGGAAAAGCAAAAGGAATACCGTTTGATTTGGCCTGTCTCAAAGAAATTTGTACGAAAGCGGCGGAAATTTTAGATATATATATATACGGCGGCGACTGCGTGGTTGACCCGTCGGGTAATATTTTTATTATTGATTTTAACGATTGGCCGAGTTTTGCACCTTGCAGGTCGGACGCCGCACCTTATATAGCGCAATGTATTTATGAGTTTGCAACAAAATAAACCGACATTGGAATCGACATTGAAATCTGTTGATACGGAGGAATTTATCGACATCCGGTTTTACCGTCCGATTGGTTATCGCTGGGCTTTGCTTTTCAACCGTTTGGGCATAACGCCCAATCAGGTTACCATTGCATCCATTTTTATTGGAGTTGCAGCGGGCGTTTGTTTCTTTTTCAATTCCTTTGAGATTAATCTTTTAGGCGTTTTCCTGTTGATTTGGGCTAATTCTTACGACAGCGCCGACGGGCAGTTAGCCCGGATGACCGGTCAAAAAACCGAATTAGGACGAATATTGGACGGCGCTTGCGGCGATTTTTGGTTTATTTCGATTTATTTCGCAATTATTTTTCGTTTGTGGCCGGTTTGGGGATTTTGGATTGTGCCTTTAACGCTTATTGCCGCTTATTATCATAGCAGGCAGGCTGCGATAGCCGATTATTACCGGAATGTTTATCTCCTGTTTTTAAAGGGTAAAAAGGGAAGCGAATGGGATAATTCTGTGGATTTGCGTAAAAAATACGCTGTAATCAGTTGGAAAAAGAAACCTTTGGTGAAATTATTCGAAAAAATCTATCTCATTTATACAGGAGAACAGGAAAAATTGACGCCCCATCTTCAGAAAATGAGGCAGATGATCAACGATAAATACGGAGGAGAAGCACCGGAGCAGTTTCGGAAAGATTTTATGAAAAAAACTTTTCCGCTGTTGAAATATACCAATATGCTTTCCTTCAATTTGCGTTCCATCGTCTTGTTTATCTGCGTACTTTCCAATTTCCTTTGGGTTTATCTCGTGTTTGAAATCACCGTTTTGAATGTTATGTATATATATATGGTATCAAAACATGAGAAAACATGTAAAGACTGCGGGCTTTCGCTACAGTTCGCCCGCAATGACGGGTTATCGGTTAAAGGTATTATTTTTGATTACGGCGCTACGATTGACAGTAACGGAAAACATTGGGCGGAAGTGCTTTGGGATGCTTACCTTGCGAACGGCGTACCGGTAAGCAAACCGCAGTTCAAGGACGCTTATGTGTACGGCGAAAGGTATTTGGCCACGCATCCGGCGATCCTTCCGGACGACGATTTCAAAAATGTCCTTTTGAAGAAGACCGGATTGCAGTTGCAATGGTTAAAAGACGCGGGATTTTTACCTGCAAATTATAATTCTTTGGAATATTCGTTGGCTATTTCAAATCAATGTTATAACTTTGCCGTCTCTGTTTTAAACAATGCGAAACCTGTTTTGGAAGATTTGGCAACGCGGCATCCTTTGGTCTTGGTTTCCAATTTTTACGGAAATATGGAAACTGTTTTAAAAAAATTTGGAATACGAAGTTATTTTGGAGCAATCATAGAATCGTCGGTTGTGGGTATTCGCAAACCCGATCCCGCTATCTTTGCTTTAGGGGTAAAAAGTTTGGGTATGAAACCTGAAGAAGTGGTTGTGATTGGTGATTCGTATAGAAAAGATATTTTTCCTGCGAAGCAAACCGGTTGCCGGACGATTTGGCTGAAAGGCGCGGACTGGGATGGCGACGAGCAGGGAACTGCGGATTTTATTATCACGGATTTCAGGGAACTGGAAACGTTGTTGTAATAATAAAAAAGTGAATGTATTGCAAATTGTTGCGGCCTGTCATTCCCGCGAAAGCGGGAATCTCACGTCAAATGAGAGAATTCTCGCCTGCGCGGGAATGATATAATTGAAATTAAACGGTGATTGATAATTTTTCAACCACACAAAATAAATTGTTAAAAATAGAATAGGTATGAAAAAAATGCAAGTAGAGGATGTTAAAGGTAAACTTGGCGTTCTTGTAATTGGAGTTGGAGGTGCGGTAGCGACAACCTTTATTGCGGGTACAATGCTTGTCCGCAGAGGTTTGGGGATTCCTGTCGGTTCGATTACTCAATTGGCAACCATTCGTTTGGGAAAAAGAGAAGAAAACAGGTTTCCGAAAATTAAAGACGTAGTGCCTTTAGCAGGGTTGAATGATATTGTATTCGGAGGGTGGGACCTTTTTGAAGAAAATGCTTATGAAGCGGCTCGTCATGCGGAAGTTTTGACCGGCGAAGATTTAGACAAAGTGAAAGATGAATTGCAAGCCATCCGTCCGATGAAAGCGGTTTTCGACAGGGATTTCGTAAAACGTTTGCATGGAACGTGGGTGAAAGAAGCTCCGACAAAATGGGATTTGAAAGAGGCTATTCGCAGGGATATTCAAGCATTTAAAGCCAAAAACGGTTTAGACAGAGTTGTTTGCATCTGGTGTGGAAGTACCGAAGTATTTACTCCGATAAGCGCAGTCCACGAATCCTTACCGGCTTTGCAAAAAGCGATGAAAGAAAACAGTCCCGAAATTGCACCTTCGATGATTTACGCTTATGCCGCTATCGAAGAAGGTATTCCTTATATCAATGGCGCACCGAATTTGACGGT
>JAITCT010000349.1 GCA_031282925.1 Dysgonamonadaceae bacterium
ACTGACTTTCCAAAGGAAATGCCGGGCTTAAAATCAACAGATTCAAGTCCCGATCCGCTAAATACTTCATCGCCCAGGGTAGAGTTGGCAGGAATGTAAAAATATTTTAGATTTTTACAGTCTGCAAATGCACGATGGCCTATGTTTTTAGCGGAAACAAACGGTTCATCAGATGTCTCATACAGGATTACTATAACATCTCTGCATTTGACAAATTATACTTTGCGCGGTATGGTTTTATGCATTAGCAAACAACTTTCTTTGTAAAACATAAAGATACAAAAACCACTATAGTGGTATTCACATTACCACTCTAATGGTATTCACATTACCATTCTAATGGTATTCACATTACCATTCTAATGGTATTCGCATTGTCCATATTCACTCGCAATTTGTCTATGCACAAAACCATACCGCGCAAAGTATAGAATGTATAAATGAGATTACAATTTTATCTCTTTCACAGGATTCTGCGAGAAAAAAACCAACGACATTTTTGTTATTATATTCGTACTTATCCGCAACCTTATGTTTTTGTGAAGATTCCCAAAATGGCTCATTTAGTTTACTGACGGCAGATTTGAAACCTACTTCACAAAGCGGTTCGTTTAAATCCAAACCCTCATTCAGTCTCCCTTTCTTAAAACTCTGCCGAAGTAAAAGCAAAGATTGCAGTACACTTGATTTGCCGGAATTGTTTATACCTGTCAATACAGTAAGATTACCGGTATTTAGTTCCGTATTTTTATGCGATTTAAAGTTCTTTATTTTCAATTTTATTATCATCTGCAATTTTGATTTTTATTCCATTAAACTTTTTTCTAAAACCTGTTGAAACCCAGAGAAACGAATTTTTACACTATCCGCTGTTCCTTAAATCACCGCAATCTCACTGCCTTTAATCCACCCGACATTCCCGTCAGCCGTTTCAATCTCGTTCCAATTGCCGATTTGGTTTTTCAGTTTCACTTTGGCGCCTTCGTGGAGGATGAATAAGTCGGTTCCGCTGTCGGAGGGCGAACTTTTGATCGTGGTCGTCGGTACGAAAATAACGGCGTTGTCGCGTTGCGTCAGGCTTTTCTTTTGATTGCAGGCGAAAATGTTTCCGAAAATGACCAATACAAGCAGGCTGACGCCGGCGTAAAAACCGAATTGTTTGATTAGAATTTTACGGGAAAAGAAGAAAAGAAACAGACAGCCGATCAACAGGATAAAACATGCAATGGCGAACCGGCTCCATGCATCGGTACTCAGACTGTCTTCTATCGAATGAAACCATGAGGTAAGGAAAAATTCCCCCACAGGTTCGATTTTGTCAACGGTTTTCAGTTTTGCGATTTCCAGATTGAAACGAATGTCGCCGTTTCCCGGCTCCAGCAGAAGCGCCCGTTCGTAATTTAAAATGCTCGGAGCAATTTTGCCGGCTTTGTAATAACTGTTACCCAAATTATAATAAACGGCTGCCGACTCCCCATTTTCTTTCAGGGCGGCTTCATACCCTTCGATGGCTTTCGTAAAATCGCCTTTGGCATAGGCTTCATTCGCAGTTTGCAGTATGTCCTGCGCCGGCAAATGAGTTGTTGTAATTAAAATTGCTGTAAGTATAAAAAACAGTTTCTTCATTTTCTCGCCTTATTTTTTGATTATACTTTCCATTTTATCTATCGCTTTGACGGTCGCACGGTATAATTCGTCCATCGCTCCGCTTCCCTGTGCAGGCGCGAAACGCGCAAATTCCGCCGTGTCAAGGATATTCCTGAAATCGCGGATTAAATTTTCATCCACGCCGTATTGAGTTAAATCGGCTTCCACATTGTCTTTGGTCAAAGCTGAAACAGGAATATTCAATTTATCGCTCAGATAGCCCCAAACGGCTTTTAACGTTTCATCGTAAAATGCTTCCTGTTTATTTTCATGCAGGTATTTAGCAGCCGCTTTCAGCCGTTTGGATGCGACTTTATTGGCTTTTTTAGTGCGTACCAAGGCAATATTCGCATTTTCGGCGGCCTGTTTCCGGTAAATGATAAACAGGATGATAAACAACAGTGCAGGAACGATATAAAACAGGTAATAATTGAGCGTCCCGAAGAAAAACGAACCTTGGTGGAAACGGTAATTTCCCGTCTTGATGTACCGGACGTCTTTGCCTAAGAAACGAATATCTTCTTTGTTCGTTGCATTGAGGACGGGCGCGGCAACGGTTCCGCTTCCCGCTTCCCCCTGTTCGACATGCAATTGATATTCCGGAGTGCTCAATGTTTTGTAAGTCTGCGATTTCAGGTCGAAATAAGAAAATTCGACCGCAGGAATGGTAAAATCGCCGGCATAGCGCGGAATAGCGTTGTACTCAACGGATTTAGTTCCCCTGACGCCCGACTGGGTAACACTGGTTTTCGTATCGACAACGGGATCAAACACTTCAAAGTCGTTGGGGAAAACAACTTCCGGATTTTTAAGCAATTTGATATTGCCGTTTCCCGAAATATTAACTTTGACGGTAACGGCGTCGTCTGATTTCACTTTGTCGGAACTGATGGACGAGGTCATGGCGTATTCGCCGACAGCGCCCGAAAAAGAAGCAGGCTTACCGGCGGGCAAGGACTTGACGTCAATCGTTACCGGCGCGGAAGTTAATGATCTTTTGACGTCCGAATAGGTATCAAAAAAGTCGTCGAAAAAGCTTCTGACTCTTTGTTGGGAACGGATACGGACAACAATGTCGAATTTTCCCGCGCCAATCGTGATTTTTCCCGAACGTTGCGGATACAAAACGGTTTGTTTGATAATGGCAGTGCGGTAATTACGTCCGTTGTAAGACTCCAGATTCATTTGGGTATTCTGCCCCAAATCTATTTCCTGAGAAATAAACCCTTCAAATTCAGGAAATTTAGCGCCTTCAAAACCGCTAATATCAATTAAGGAATACAGTTTGAAAGTAACCAGGAAACCTTCATTCTCATAAACGGAATTTTTAGATACGTGCATAACAACAAACACGTCTTTATTGGAAGCGGAAGCGTTGGCCGCCTGCTGTTGTCCGGCTTGGGAAGCGTTGTTATTGTGGGCGGCCGCATTTGCCGCCTGATCGGCAGGAAGCACCGTAACAGTCAATTCGTTGGACTTATACGTGCTGTTTCCCACGGTGATTGTGGCCGGAGGAATGGTAAATGTTCCTTCCGCCTTTGCCATGACTATGCAAGTATAAACAGCTGTAAACGAGGAAGACACTTTCCCGTTGATAATGCTTGTGGAAGTGCCTTGCTGGGAAAGCACCGGTTCGTATAGAACATCAAAATTTTTAATATCGCCCAATTGCAAATTTTTTGCTTTCTCCTGACCGGAAGTTGATAACGTGTAAGCGATCCGGAATTGCTGATTGACAACAACCGTCCTTTCGGAAGATGCTCTGAATGTTACCTCTTGGGCTGAAATCCGAACAATTCCCAAACAAAATATTATAAATAAAAGGAATAATTTCTTCATACTCTTTATCATATCTGTCCCAAATATTTTCTTTTGCATTATTGTATGTTTTTCATCATTTACCCATTTGCCGACTGTATTTTTTTACGCCTGCGCCCCTGAATTTACCCTAATTACTATAATTTCAGTGACCGGACGATGAAGATTTTCCTTAACGCTTTACCAATTTTTGTCCGTTTTCCGCTGTTTCAACTGTCTTACCTGCTCTGCTTTCACTTTTTCCTGCGTATTGCGTTCGTTTTGCTTCATTGCGTCCAGAATCTGTTCCGCATTTTCCTTTTGCATTTCATTGGGATTCTGCTGCTGTTGCTGCTGATCCTGTTTATCTTGCTGCCGGTCTTGCTGTTGCTGATCCTGTTTTTGCTGTTCGTCTTTGTTCTGATCCTGCTTGTCCTTATTTTGATCGTTTTGTTGCTGTTGTTGTTGATTTTCCAGCAGTTTTTGAGCCAAAGCCAAATTATAGCGGGTTTCATCGTCGTCCGGATTCAGCCGGAGCGATTGTTTATAGGCTTCAACGCTTTTTTGGTATTCTTTATTGTTCATAAAGACGTTGCCGATGTTGTGCCAGTCGGCAGCGGCGAAATTTTCGTCTTTTTCCCCGGGAAGCGCAGCCTGATATTGTTGCAGGGCTTCCGGAAATTTAGACTGTTTGTACAAACTGTTTCCCAAATTATAAGCGGCGTCTTTCGAGCGGGCATTCGCTTCCAAAGCTTTCCTGTACTTGATTTCAGCTTCGGTATATTTTTCCTGCTTATATTCCCTGTTTCCTTTCCTCAATTCTTTCCTTACCTCTTTTTGGGAAAAAGCAGGCGTCGAAAAAGCAATAACGAAGGATAAAAACACAAAAAAAACTCTTCTCATAACTACTAAAACTAAATTTTAAAAAGTTTGATTTTACTTAAAACCCTGTTTTTCCGATCTAAAACAAAAAATTCCAAGATTAAAAGGAACAATAAAAACCATGCGGGAATCAGGTATTTTTCGTCGTAAGAAGAATAAATTTTACTTTCCACTTCCGATTGGGTCATTTTAGCCAATTCCTTTTGCAGGGCTTTCAATGCGCT
>JAITCT010000030.1 GCA_031282925.1 Dysgonamonadaceae bacterium
ATCATTTTCTCTTTGCTTACCTCTCCGTAAACATCTCCCTTTTCGTAGGCGTCCCAGTCAAAATCAACTTTGGGAACGGCTACTTCTTTGTTTAATTCTTCACTCATTTTTCTTAAAAATTTTTGTTAATTAGTAAGTTAGACTTTATGTTATTTTAATAAAAACGGCTGCAAAGGTACGATTTAAATCTTGATTATCAATGAAAATGACATTAAAATTCGTTATGCTACGATTATATTTTGGAGTTTTTTGTTTTTCATTTAATTTTGCATTTTCTATTGAGTAAAATTACGCAGTATGTTGAGTAAAATTACTCAGTATATTGAGTAAAATTTAAAATGATGATTGAAAGAATTGGAATACAGTTAATTGGAGAAAGAATAAAAGAGCCGAAAAAGTTCATTCAAGTAGTTGTCGGGCCGCGTCAAGTAGGAAAAACAACGATGATTCTTCAGGTATTGGAAAAAATTTCCATACCTCACTTGTATGAAACTGCTGATGGAGTATCGGAAAATAGCGCCGCTTGGTTGTCTCAAATATGGGAAGGTGTACGGATGCAAGCAAAAGCAGGTGACTTATCCGAGTTTTTACTGGTCATAGACGAAGTGCAAAAGATTGACAATTGGAGTGAAACGGTCAAAAAGGAGTGGGATTACGATATGCGTATGGGATTGAATATTAAAATTATATTACTCGGTTCTTCCCGATTGCTGATTCAAAAAGGGTTGACAGAATCTCTGGCCGGTCGATTTGAAATCATCAATCTTTTTCATTGGTCTTTTGCCGAAATGCAGGCGGCTTTTGGTTGGGATATTCAACAGTATGTCTATTTTGGCGGTTATCCGGGTTCTGCTCATTTAATAAAGGAAGAAAAACGTTGGAAAGACTATATCAAAAACTCGCTGGTAGAAACGAGTATATCCAAGGATATTTTGATGATAACCAGAGTAGATAAACCTGCTTTACTCCGACAACTCTTTGAATTGGGATCGTTCTATTCGGGACAAATTTTCTCGTTTAATAAAATGCTTGGACAATTGTTAGATGCAGGAAATACCACCACTTTGTCTCATTATTTGACCCTCTTAAACGATAGCGGATTGTTGGGTGGTCTTGAAAAATACACCGGAAATATCGTTAAAGCACGTTCTTCGAGTCCCAAATTTCAGGTATTTAACAATGCTTTACTGACTACCTGTTTGGATTTGAGTTTTGAAAAAGCAATTGTGGATTCAACTTCATGGGGTAGATTAGTTGAATCGGCTATTGGCGCTCATTTGATAAATAACCGGCTTATTGGTGATTATGAACTATACTATTGGCGGGAAGGCAAATACGAAGTTGATTTTGTACTGAAAAAAGGAAGCAAGTTAATCGGCTTGGAAGTGAAGAGCGGCGCTAAAATTCAAAATAACGGTATGTCGGTTTTCGCTGGAAAATACGGTAATGCGAAAGTGTTGTTAGTCGGTACAAGCGGTATTCCCTATCAAGAATTTTTGAAAATCAATCCGGCCGCATTGTTTTAAGCGATGTGAAATAAATAACCTCAACCGGGTATAATTCAAATGCATCGCTGCGTCATTGCGATAATTTGAATTGAATACCATTTTATTGATATTCCTTCCATAGCCCGGATTCGATTGCAGCCCTGCTTTTATCAATTAATTCCTTTATTTTCAATGTTGTTTCCCGAATATTTTCTACTTGTATCGAACCGGTCTCAATAGGGTCATGGATAATCAATTCCATTTTGTGAGGATGAATAAGGCAGGTATGAATCGGTAAAATATTGAAAGAACCGTTGATTGTAACCGGAACAAGAGGCAATTTTAAATTCAGAGCCATTTGGTATGCGCCTTTTTTAAATTTGCCCATTTTTCCGGTATCGGTTCTGGATCCTTCCGGGAAAATGGCAATAGACGCGCCGTTTTTCAGTTTGGTTTCTGCGATTTGAATGGTTTTTGCGGCAGCCTGTACCGAAGAATTATCCACGAAAATGAAACCTGCGCGTTCACAGGCGTATCCAACCAGGGGAATTTTCCGCAGGCTTTGTTTCATTACCCACTTGATCGGTTGTTTGATGTATCCGAAAATGAGGAATATGTCGTAAGCGCCTTGGTGATTCGATACAAAGATACAGGACTGCTTTCCGTTTAATTTTTCTTTTCCAATTACTTTGACCGGACATAATGAAATGATACATACCAGTCTGGACCAAATTGCTCCCGGATAATAACCGAAAATACGTTCTCCGCCGCATGTACACCCGATAATCGTGATTAATGCCGTAAGTGTGGTTATTGCGAAAAATACCGGCAGCCAAATCAAAAACTGGTATAAAAAAAGAATAATGCGTTTCATTCTGTTGTATTTTTTTGCAAAAATATTATAAATCGGGAAATAAAGCAAATTATGTAATAAGTATGTGTTATCTTTGCCCGAAAATGATAAATCAAATGAATTTGGACAGTTTGAAAACCGGCAATTCGTTCTTTTTGATAGCAGGCCCCTGCGTTATCGAAAACGAAAGGATGGCGATGGATATAGCCGAAAAGATAGTTGGGATTACGGCAAAGTTAAATATTCCTTACATATTCAAGGGTTCGTATAAAAAAGCGAATCGTTCGCGAGTCGATTCGTTTACCGGAATCGGGGATGCAAAGGCTTTACGTATTTTGAAAAAGGTGAGGGATACCTTTCATGTTCCCGTACTTACCGACATCCACGAAACGGGCGACGCCGCAATGGTTGCCGAATTTACGGACGTTTTGCAAATTCCCGCTTTCCTGTGTCGGCAAACCGACCTGTTGGTGGCCGCAGCAAAAACCGGTTTGACTGTAAATGTGAAAAAGGGACAGTTTTTATCGCCTGCAGCCATGCAATTTGCCGCTCAAAAAATTATTGACAGCGGAAATAATCAAGTGATATTAACCGAACGGGGTACAACTTTCGGCTATGCCGATTTGGTGGTTGATTTTCGCGGGATTCCCGAAATGCAGCGCCTGGGTTATCCTGTGGTGATGGACGCGACCCATTCCCTGCAACAGCCCAATCAGGCAAGCGGCGTCAGCGGAGGGTTGCCCGGATTGATTGAAACGGTTGCAAAAGCAGCCGTAGCCGTAGGAACGGACGGTCTGTTCATCGAAACTCATCCCGAACCGGCAAATGCCTTGTCGGATGGGGCAAATATGTTGAAACTGGATTTGTTACAGCCCTTGCTGGAAAAATTGATCCGAATCAGGGAGGCTATCGTTTGAGCAACGATATTATAAGCTGTTGAATATAAGCGCTATTATATTTTTTCGACATGCATGTAATTTTCATCTGTTTTATATTCGGTAATCTTTCTTTGCAGGTCGTCAATTGCCAGCCCTGCGCATATAGCATTGGGACAGGATGCATGGTAGTTTTTCTCAAAAATCTGCCGGAATGCTTCTTCGGCTTTTTCCGCTGCGTTTTCGCCCTGATATGCCACTTTCAGTTCAAAGATAAAGATTTGCCCCCTGTAGTTGATAACCAGATCGGCGCGTCCCCTGTTGGTGTGCATTTCTGCCTGAACCACAAGGCCGCATCCGCGCATGAACGCGAAAATCGTTGACCGGTAAAGCCACTCCTGAACCGGAAATGTAAATCCCTGAATGATGATTTTTTGCCGGAGCGCCTTTGAATAATCGTCGTATGGAACACTCGCAAGCAAACTGTTCAGTGCGTCCGTAATTTTTTGGAAATCTTTATTGGCAAGACCGAAATACAACAAATTGGTCAATTCATTGTATTCGTGTTTTAGAAATTTGCTTGACAACAGTCTCGACATCGAATTAAGCACCTCTTTATTGGGATAATCCAGTGAATAATCATTAATTATCCCTTCGCGCAAAGTAAGAAACCCGCCCTGATACAAAAAACCTTCCGGCGGTGCGGAGTCCATCTCTCCGGGATTTTGTACAAAATCTACCGAAACCTGGGCGTTACGAAACTGTTCGACAGTCAAGTCTTTGGTTTTTATATAAGTAGCAAGCATTTCGGAAGTGCCGCCGTCGAACCAGTAATTTTTAAATACTTTATCTTCAAAAAAACGTAAAGTAGAATACGGATTGTAAAGTTTTACCTTGCCGTTGAACGAAAATCCATCGTAAAAATCTTCCATTTTATCTACGAGTTCTTCCGTTGTGATTTTCATTTTTTCGGCAGTAAGTTCCAGATAATCAGGGAAATTTTGTAGCAGTTCTTCGTGGGTAATTCCACATAAGGCAGCGTAGTCGTCGTGCAGCGAAATATCAGTCAGGTTGTTGAGTTTCGAGAAAACGCCAAGCTTGGCAAATTTGGAAATGCCCGTAAGTAAAACGAAACGGGTATATTCGTCGTTTGCTTTTACCTGAACGTAAAGGTTTGCCAGTATATTCCGGACTTTTTCGGCTTCGGCAGGGTCGTCAATATAGTCAATATAAGGTTTGTCATATTCGTCAATTAAAACAACCACTTTTTCATTGTGCTTTTTATATAATTTAATAATTAAATCGCCGAACAAATCGCCGACCGATGAACTGTCGGAAATATCGGTATCTAACAGCAAAGCTGCATCTTTCAGGAGTTTGATAAGTGAATTGTTCAGCATATCAAGCCCCTGTTTTGTAGTTATTTTATTCATGCT
>JAITCT010000073.1 GCA_031282925.1 Dysgonamonadaceae bacterium
GTTATTATCGACCGGTAAGGAATAGTCTTCCAGTCGTTCTTTAAGAATCTCTGTGAAAGTTTTCATGCTTCATTCTGTGATTTATGTTCTGCTTGATTTGAATTTTAATGTTCTATAAAATGACGAAAACAATCCAAACGTTGCATCTCATTTAATTTCCAAAGAACTTGTTTTTGTTAAATATGACAATAATTAATTATTGCACAAATTATAACCCTTTCAGTTTTGCTATCATTTGATTTCCAAGCGCCACTTTCTCCTCAATATGTTTCAAAATCGAAGATACAAAAGTGTTTTGTTCAAAGACGCCGCGCACTTGTTCAAAGTCCAAACGCTGTTCGTCGTTACTTCCGTCGGCGCCGAAACCGGTTCGGGAAGACAGGGAAAATTCTTTCTTTGCGTCTTCGTAAATGGTTTTGTCCAAATGCACTACGGCATCTCGCCAGTCTTCGACAATGCGGATAACATCCGCCGGAGTAATCGTATCCAAACCGTAACCGTAATACGCTTGAATCTTATCCCAGGCCCAAGTCCATTCCAAAGCATAATAGTTCCTGTGGATTTCTTCAATGATTCGATTGATTTCTTTGAGTGTATTTATTTCTCCGGTTTCTATTCCGTTCAATAATTTTTCTATTAACGACTTGGGCGCTATCAGGCCGGCAATATCGAGCCATTCGCCCAAACCGTCCCCGGAGTCGGGCTTCAGGCGCGCCCTCATTTCTTCAACGGAGGTATAAGAATGTTTCATCAACCTTGAGATAATCGAATTTCCCAGGAATTTTTTGATGGCGATATTGTACAACTCAATTCCCCGCTTCAACGAAGAATTTTTAATCGTGCAATTTTGGTATGAATAATATCCGGAAGTCCGTCCGCAAGTTTCCTGCAAGCCTTGCAGGATGTTGATGGCGCGGAACATTTTTTGAATGGTATAGGGACTCAACAGATTAAAGTTGATTTGGTCTAACTTGTTAGGGTCTTTGCGATTGTCTCTTTTGGGAAATTTTTGAGCGTCGCGAATGGTTCCGATGCTTTTAAGATTGACGCCCGGTACCAGAACGGTTTCGTCTTTATTTTCAATCAAGTATGAAAAAGGCATATCGGACGTGTCGGAATTCCGGTAATGGCGTCCCATAATCAATGAAAACGCACCGATTTTTGCCGGCCACAAAATATACGAATCGCTGGTCGTTTTTCCGCCACGTTCGATAATTCCCTGATGGATAGGGCCTAATTTGTACATGTGATTACTTTGATTCGATCCCGAACCGGCATTCATAAAGGAAAACATTCCGGCAATCAACAAAGTGGATTTGTGGTGTGTAACGGTATAGGGGCCTGCGAAAATCGCGCACGCTTCGCCGTTTTCTCCCTGGCAATTGCTGAAAAACAGGGAATCGCCGGCCGAATAGGCGTGCCCCAAACGGCAGGCTTGCCCTACGAAACAACGGGTTAACATCACTCCGTTGTCCACATGGGAACCCGAACAGATAATAAAATCTTCCGCATTTACGCCATAGCCCACAAATACCGGATCAAAAGCGTTACTGTTGATGCTGCCGTTTTCCAGGCGGCGGGCGCCTTCGATGTGCGCGCTGTCTCCGATTTTAACATTGCGAATCAGCCCGCAGTTGATGATGCGGACATTATCGCCGATGACGCCTGTTTCCGAAGCATGTTTGTCGGCATAGAACCGAATCATCCGGCACAAACTTTGCACCAATTGCGGCCGGTGACGGTAAAGCGCCAAAATGTAAGCAACATGCGCGGTAAGTTTATCGTTAATTATTACTTCCCTGCCACCTGTTTCGTTCAAAACGGCTACTTCAACGCCGTTGCCGAATCTTGATTTTTCGCCGGTCAATAAGCGGTCGATGTTTTGGATGACGGTGCTGTTTCCGATTTTATAATTGGCTATATAACTCTGTACGTTGTCTATCAATACATTGTTGCCGATTTCGCAGTTGTGGAAAGAAACGTTGTGAAGCCCGGCCGCTTTTTTTATGCCGCCTTCAAAAGTAAAATCCGAATCCAATTTGCCGATTCTGATATTTCCGGAAAAAGTTACATTACTTACTTTCAGTGGATTGAAATCTTTGTCAACTTCAACCGTATCCCAATTCTCCGCGCTGCAAAACCGGGATTCCAGCAGGTTAATCTCTTCTTTTGTTAATTTTCGATACATGGTAATTCCGCGAATAACAGATTCTTTCATTAACTAAGGCATTGTCAAAAAATAAACGGTACGGTTTTCCGGATTGCATGATTTATTTGTAAACAGTTCCTGATGTTAAAAATAACGCCGGCAAAGGTAACGATTATTTAATAAATAATCGTTACTTTTGCAATTTACTAATCAATGTTATATATGTGTGGAATCGTAGGGTACATTGGCAATCAGGAAGCGTATCCCATATTAATCAAAGGGCTGCATCGCCTGGAATATCGCGGTTACGACAGTGCGGGAATTGCCTTAATCAACCGGCAAAACAATTTGAGTATTTACAAAGCAAAAGGACGGGTTTCCGATTTGGAGGAATTTTCCCGGGGAAAAGACATTTCCGGAACTGTCGGGATTGCCCATACCCGCTGGGCAACTCACGGCGAACCTAATCATATCAACGCGCATCCGCACTGTTCACAGTCGGAAAATTTGGCTTTAATCCACAACGGCGTCATCGAAAATTACGCCGTTCTGAAAGAAAGTCTGAGGCGGAAAGGTTATGTTTTTCAAAGCGAAACCGATACCGAAGTACTGGTGCAATTAATCGAATATATCAAAACCGGCAATAACACGGATATTTCAACGGCTGTACAGCTGGCTCTGAAACAAGTTATCGGCGCTTATGCTATTGCCGTAATCGAAAAGGAAAATCCCGATTTGATTATCGCTGCCCGCAAAAGCAGCCCGCTGGTAATAGGCATTGGCGAAAATGAGTTCTTCCTGGCGTCCGATGCTACTCCAATCATCGAATATACCAATAAAGTCATTTATTTGAACGATGAAGAAATTGCCGTCATTCACCGGAATGAGCCGCTCCGGATTGTTAATCTGAGCAATGTGGAAAAGACGCCTCAAATTACCCAATTGGAAATGAGCCTCAATGAGATGGAAAAAGGCGGTTACTCCCATTTCATGCTCAAGGAAATTTTTGAACAGCCGCGGACTTTGCGCGATTGTATGAGCGGAAGAGTCAATACCGGCAACAACAACATCGTTCTTTCCGGCATTATCGACCACAGGGAAAAATTTCTCAATGCCCGCAGAATCATTATTTTAGCCTGCGGAACTTCCTGGCATGCCGGCTTAATCGGCGAATATTTGTTTGAGGAATTTTGCCGGATTCCCGTCGAAGTGGAATATTCGTCGGAGTTTCGTTACCGGCGTCCGGTCATTTATTGCGACGATGTTATAATTGCCATTTCCCAGTCGGGTGAAACTGCCGATACGCTCGCAGCCATCGAACTGGCGAAAAATGCAGGCGCTTTTGTTTACGGGATTTGCAACGTAGTGGGTTCTTCCATTCCGCGAAATACCGATTCGGGGTCTTACACTCATGTCGGACCCGAAATCGGAGTAGCTTCAACCAAAGCCTTTACAGCGCAAGTTGCTGTTCTGGCAATGATGGCGCTGAACATTGCCCGCGAAAAAAAAACCATTCCGGAAAAACAGTTCCTTGCGATTTTATCGGAATTGAGCAAGATTCCAGGCAAGATTGAAACCATTTTGCAACAAAACGACTATATCGAAGACTTGTCTAAAATTTTCACTTATGCGCATAATTTTATCTATCTCGGTCGCGGATACAGTTATCCGGTGGCGATAGAAGGCGCTTTGAAACTCAAGGAAATTTCGTATATCCATGCAGAAGGCTACCCCGCGGCAGAAATGAAGCACGGTCCTATTGCTTTGATCGACAATGAAATGCCTGTAGTCGTCATTGCTACCAACAGCATGACTTACGACAAAATGATCAGTAATATCCGGGAAGTCAAAGCCCGGAAAGGGCGTATTTTGGCAATTGTCAATCAGTCGGACGATAAGGTCAGGGAAATGGCCGATTATACGATTGAAATTCCCGATACGGAAGAATGTTTGAGTCCGCTTTTGTCAATTGTTCCGCTGCAATTATTGTCATACCACATTGCCGTCAAGAAAGGGCGGGACGTGGATATGCCCCGCAATCTGGCGAAATCGGTTACGGTTGAGTAGTGAAGCGCTATTCCACTTCAAAAACCCATTCAAGATAACAATTGCTGTTGCCTGAATGATATTATCATGGTTTGCCGAGCTCAATCACTTCCAAATCCTTGACTTTGTCCCCATCAACCACCAAACGGACGAGCGTTCGCACGTTATGAAATCCATACCGGCCGGCAGCGCCCGGATTCACGCATAGCATCCGCAAGTTTTTATCATACATGACTTTCAGGATATGGGAGTGGCCGCACACAAAAAGTTGGGGCGGGGACGCATAAATCACCGGCCTGATTTGCGGTTCGTATCTTCCGGGATAACCGCCGATATGCGTCAGCAAAACCTTGACGTCTTCTACCTTAAACCGCAATGTTTCGGGACAGCGGCTCCGGATTATGTGACCGTCAATATTTCCGTAAACAGCCCTGACCGGCTTGACGGTTTCCAGATTCGCCAAAACTTCTTCACTGCCGATGTCCCCGGCGTGCCAAATTTCATCACATTCCGAGAAATATTTTGCATATTTTTCATCCCAATAAGCGTGTGTATCCGAAAGGATTCCGATTTTTCGCATAAATTGTTGATTTTTTGCAACAAAAGTAATCATTTTACGGTCAACTGCGAAACAGTAATCGCAAAAAACAGATAGTTACCACTATAAATCCCTGTGAAATCCGTGTAGCCCTGCCGGTGGAGGTTACTGAAATAAATGGAGTTTCAGTCTGCCTGACATTAGAGTTTCAGCCTGCTTAATTTAAGAGGCAAAAGAATAAGGTAATAAGGTCATGGATATTAATTATTCACGGCTCTCTACTGAGGTTGTTTTGTTATTTGAATTAGGTGAAAATAAGGTTTTATTCCCTTTGTTGCGACAAGGTAGAACCTTGTCGCAATTATCCTGACAGGTTCAACCTGTCAAAATAGACGGCGCGAGGCGCAGCCTCGCACCAGCGGGAGAGCTCATTGTGCCGTCAGGCACAATGTGTTGGTAGAAAATATCCCGCACAATTCATCCCGCCGTCCCGTCAGGGACGGAATGTGTTGCCGGAAACAGGGTGCGATTTTCTCTTTCATACCCTCATTCCGTCCCTGACGGGACGGCGGGAGATGTGGCAACCTGTATTTTCTACCAACA